>JAFVET010000238.1 GCA_017475875.1 Candidatus Methanomethylophilaceae archaeon | reverse complement strand
TTGGTGTTGGGCTGGATGGCTTTCTCGAACGCGTCCTTCTCCTCGGGGTCGACGAAGGTCGTCTTCACTCCGAACGGGGGAAGGGTGACTGCGAGGAAGTTGTAGGTTCCGCCGTAGATGGTGTTGGCGGCGACGATGTGGTCGCCGGCCCTGGCGAGGTTCTGGATCGTGTAGGTGATGGCCGCGGCCCCGGACGCCACGGCGAGCGCCGCGCTCCCGCCCTCGAGGGCGGCGATACGTTTCTCGAAGACCTCCTGCGTCGTGTTCGTAAGACGTCCGTAGATGTTTCCGGCGTCTTTGAGGCCGAACCTGTCCGCGGCGTGCTGTGCGTCGTGGAACACGTAGGACGTGGTGAGGTAGATGGGTACCGCACGCGAGTCGGTAACGGGGTCCGCCTGTTCCTGTCCGACGTGGAGCTGGAGGGTCTCGAAGTGCTGCCTGTTCTTGTTGTTGGGTCCGCTGGGGATGTTCTCTGTCATTTCTTCACCTTTTGGAGCGCCGCTGCGCTTCTCTGAATGACGGTTAATTAATCATAGTATTTAGACCTCTTTGATGCTATTATTCATATATGATTATTTAGGCTGAAAAATAGCCGATTTTTCCGATTTTTTATTCAGTTATGATAAGTTTATTATATTTCATATCTACAAATATGTAATGTTTGACACCGAAATCGTGATAACCACGTTAACCGACTCGGGGTCCATGGAGAGATACGTGCTTCTGGACCACACGGCGGACCTGATGGTCCGTGCATACGGGGACACCTTGGAGGAATGCTTCGGCAACGCAGCCTTCTCGCTGTTCGACCAGACGGTGGACCTCTCCAACGTCGGTACGTCAGATTCCATCACGGTGAAGGTGGACGGGATGGACGACGAGGACCGCCTCTTCTCGTTCCTCGCCGAGATGCTCTACATCGAGGACGCCGAGAACCTGGTCCTGAAGGAGTTTGACGTCAGGTTCGAGGGGGATTCCGTCGTCTGCGATGCGCGCGGCGAGAGACTCGACCGGTCGAAGCACCGTCTCAAGTCGGAGATAAAGGCGGTGACGCTCCACATGATGGAGGTGAACCGCGACGAGCCCTCGGTCACGGTGATCTTCGACACCTGATCAGCAGGCTCCACCGGACGTCCCTATTTCCTTTATACCTAAACAGACAATCACCGTCCGATGCTCAGATTGGGGTGGTTCTCTACTGGTCGGGGGCCGGGTTCCCGCAACCTCCTGAAGGCCGTCATGGACAAGAAGGAACAGGAAGGGCTCGACGTCGAGATCTCGTTCGTGTTCTGTAATTGGGACAACGACGAGGAGGACAACCCGAAGCGCGACCAGAGGGCGGTTTTCTTCGACATGGTCAGGGGTTACGGTATCCCGTTGGTGACCGTTTCCTGGAAGAAGTTCCGTCCCGACCTGTGGGCGAGCGACCAGACTGCGTGGAGGGACGAATACGGTAGGGCCCTCAGGGAGGCCGTGTCGCCGTATCCTTTCGACCTCGGCATCCTGGCTGGCTATATGCTATGGATGGACGACGAGACGTGCAGGTGCTTCGACATGCTCAACCTGCACCCAGCGCTGCCGGACGGTCCGAAGGGCACCTGGCAGGAGGTCATCTGGCAGCTCATATCGGAGGACGCCGACCGTCAGGGTGCTATGATGCACATTTGCACCGAGGACTGGGACCGTGGGGCGGCCCTCACCTACTGCGGGTTCCCGATAAAGGGCGAGGGGTACGACCCCCTGTGGGGCGAGGCCCGCGCCCGCATAGCCGCGGAAGGGTTCGACAACGTGAGGAAGGACCAGGAGCTCCCACTATTCAAGAAGATACGCGAGGACGGCGCCAGGCGCGAACTGCCGCTGATCGTCTCCACCATCCGCGAGTTCGCGGAAGGCCGGGTGACCATCCGCGACAAGAGACTGTACGACCGCGACGGACCGATAGACGGCCCGTACGACCTCAGCGCGCAGGTCGACAGGACGTTGGGGGTGTGAACACGGCCGAATTCGATCCGGCGGCGGAACTTGGGCTCTTCCCGGACAAGTTCTTCGTCTGCAACATAAACGGTTTCATCAACCGCAACAACTCGTTCAGGGAGATATGCCGCAGGACGATCGAGGACGGCGAGCATTTCCTGGACGTTCGTACTCGCTATGACGACATCACGTCCTACGTCATCGGCAGGGACGATGCGATAGCGGGGACCTACGTGTCCTGGTTGTCCCCGTTCCTCAAGGCCAACGGCCTGACCGATGCCGCCATGAACAGGATATGCAAGGAGTCGCTGGACCTGATGCCAGGTGCGAAGGAGACCGTCGACTACATCTCCACCCTGCTCCCGTCATATATTCTGACTTCGGAGTTCTATCACGCGGTCCTCCCAACGATGGAGGCTCTGGACGATCCGCCGATGGACGCGTTCTACAGCGAGATAGACCTCGATGTTTGGGACATCTCGGTGAAGGAGGCCATCAAGGTCCGCGAGATCGAAGCGCGGATCAAGGCCTTGGACGTCCCCGAAGGGTTCTACGAGCTCAACGTCCCTGTCCAGATGGACCCCCGCGACATAGCGATAATGGAGCTGCTCGACGAGGTCATCAGGGACCCGGCCCCGTTGGCCGGCGCGTACAGCCTGGTCGGTCACACTACCGCTTTTACATCTCACAAGAAAGCGTACAAGCTCCTGGATCTGAGGAGGACGCTCGGCATAGACCTGGACTCCATATTCTACGTCGGCAGCGAGAGGACCGATTTCCAACCGATGGACCTCGTTCGCGACGGTCGCGGGATATCGTTGGCGTTCAACGGAGAGGACTTCGCCGTCAGAGGGTCCAACGTCGCGGTCCTCTCGGAGGACACGACCGTGGTGTCCCTGTTGTTGAGGGAGTTCTACGACAGGGGATACCAGGCCGTGGTGGACCTGGCCAACAACTGGAGCAGGGAGTACATCCGCAACATGGACTACGCCGACGGGAACCTTGTGGAGAATTTCCTCGGCAGGTTCGGTGACGACCTTCCGGAAGTTTACCTTTTG
>JAFVET010000237.1 GCA_017475875.1 Candidatus Methanomethylophilaceae archaeon | reverse complement strand
GTCGCAGGTGTCGCGGTACTGTGCGAACACGATGACCTTGGAATCCGGGTTCTCGGATATGGCGCGGCTGACCAGCGACATGACTCTCGACACCTTCGGGTGCTCCACGTTCGTCTTCGCCACGATGCCCATGACCGCCGTGAACTCGGGACGGGAGGCTATCTCCTTGGCACCCTTTCCGCCCTCTTTCTGCTTGGACTCCTCCTCGAGCTTGTTCAGGTAGTTGCGCAGGGCGGTCATGCCCTGGGTCTCGGCGAGGCTCAGGGCGTGGAGTATCTTTATGCAGATCGACTGCAGGGTCATCCCGCGGAACAGGACGCCGGACTTCTCCCCTTTCGCTAGCCTAGCCTGCAGGCCCCTGGAGATCTGGTTCATGTGCTTCACGGACGGCGGCCAGTCCCTGGTGGTCAGATGAAGGCTTATGAGCTCCTCGTTGAACCTGTCGAGCATGACCTTCAGAAGCGCCACGATGTCGGAGAGGTCATCCGGGAGGTTCACCTCGATCCTGTTGATGTAGGTGTCGTGCACATAAGGTGAAACGTCCGGGTCGTAGTCGGAGCGGATGTCGATGCGGTAGAGGTCGAGGTTCCTGCACACCTCCTCGATGCGGTCCATGTCGCTCCCCGGGGACGCCGTCATCCCGACGCTCCTCGTTCCGGGGACGCGGTGGTGCGCCACCTCGACGTAGGCGTAGTTCCCGGTCCCCCTGTGCGCCTCGTCGTAGATTATCAGCGAGAAGGGGGAGAGGTCGTAGCATTCGTTCTGCAGGTCGTTGGATATGCATTGCGGCGTGGACACGACGACGTCGCTTTCTTCGATTACCTTCTTCCTCAGATCGGGCCTCATGTTCCCGTTGACCGTGGAGGTCTTGAACGACGGCATCATGGTGCGGAAGAAGTCCGAGTGCTGGTCGACCAGCGGTTTGGTGGGGGCCAGGACCAGGACCTTCCCCGAATCGACGTATTCGGCGGCAACCCTGACGGCGATGACGGTCTTCCCGAGTCCCGTCGGGAGGATGACGAGGCTGTTCTTGCGGAGGCAGCCGTTGGCCATGTTGGTCTGGTAGCTACGTTTCTCCAATATTCCAGGTGCGATGTTGGGGTGTTCGACGAACTCCATCAGGGCACCCTAGTAAATATGTATAATAGAAAGGAAAAAGGCGGGGGAGGCCCCCGTCGTTTGCAATCAGTGGCACCCGCCGCCACAGGAGGCGCAGCCTTCGAACGTGGGGTCGCGGATGGACAGGCCGGTCCCGAAGTTGGGGTCGTCGACGAACTCGATGATGCACTTGTCGAGCTCTGCCTTGGTGTCGTTGTCGTAGAACAGGTCGAACCCGTTGGCGGACTTGTCCACGATGTCGCCCTCGCGGGCGTTCTCCTGGAAGGACATTCCGAACTGGGCTCCGGAGCAGGCGAATCCGGAGAGATAGATCTTGATGCCGTATCCGACCTTGTTGTTCTTCTCCAGAAGTCCGTTGATGAACTTCTCTGCATCGGATGTTATCTGAACCATTGCAATCAACTTCTACATCTTCGCATGGTTTATATAACTTGTTTTCGGACGTTTCGTCCCGCGTCGATGGTCTATCATTCCAGTTCGATTCCGTACTGCTTGGCGTACTTCCTCAGCGCGTACGACTGGGAGCGGGTGTTGGCCATGTAGGCACCGATGAGGATGGCCTCCAGGATCTCGTCCCTGTCGGCCCCGTCCTGGATCGCGTGCTTCATCTGCACCTCTATGCAGTACTCCCCTCCGAGCGCGGAAGCGGCCGCGAGGGCGCAGAGGTGTTTCGTCTTCTGGCCGAGGGCACCTTCGGTCTCCAGCAGCGCCCCGCTGTAGGACACCGCGGGCAGGAACAGGTCGGGCCTCGTGCTCATGACCTGGTTCACGACCGGCACCGATCCGAACCTCTCCCTCATGGCGTTGATGAGCTTCTCTGCCGCTTTGCGCTGTTCTTCGTTTGACTCCATGTTCGGGAATCGGCCTCTATCGTTTG
>JAFVET010000236.1 GCA_017475875.1 Candidatus Methanomethylophilaceae archaeon | reverse complement strand
TCGTGGCTCACGACGAGCACGGCGCATTTGGATCCGAGGATGAAACGCTCCATCCATTCAACGGTGGGAATGTCAAGGTGGGACGTGGGTTCGTCCATTATCAAAAGCTGACAGTCGGAGACCTGGACGGCGAGACGGGTGAGCATTACCTTGGTCCGCTCCCCTCCCGAAAGGTTCCCGATGGGCTGGTCGAGGATCGCTTCGGGGAAGTGAATCTGCACGAAGATGTTCTTCATGCGCTCCTCGATGTCGTTCCCCATGCCCTCGAGCTTCTTCTCCAGTTCCGCGAGTTCGGTGGTGAGGCCGTTCCAGTCCACGTCCGTCCCCGAAGACATCTCCTGCTCTATCTCGTCCATCCTGCGGGAAATGGAATCCGCCGACGCGTAGGAGCTGGCCAGGACGGCGCGGACCGTCATCTCGTCGGGGATCTCAGAGAACTGTTTCATGTACCCCACGCGGTCGGTGCGGCGCACGATCTCCCCCGTGTCCGCCTTTATCTCGCCGAGCAGGTTCTTGAGGAAAGTCGATGTCCCAGCCCCGTTGGGACCTACCCGGCCGATGCGGTCGCCTTCGTTGATCTGCAGGCTGACGTCGTCGAGCACTTTGGAAGGTCCGAACGCCTTCGAGATGGACTGGGCTTTGAGAAGCATGATGACCTGATGTCCTTCCCATATTTGTTGTTGAAGGACGAGGTTCCTGGTGAACACCGACCATAGAGGGAACCGGTGGGTTCAGGATCGCTGGTCGTTCCTCGGTTTGCGTTCCCTGACGAGGATCTTTATCTCAAGGTCGTCCCCCGGTTCGATGCCGAGGATCTCCTTCTCGGCCTTCGTGATCGGCAGGGCCCAGCTTGTACCGTGTTGTTTCACCGTGGAGTTGATGGTGATGTCGTCCCTCATTGCAGTATCCCCCAATGGCAGCGGTTCGACCCACCTCGGAGTCCGGACCGATGCGATGTCGGTATGGGATATGAACGGCATAATTATAATTTTGTTACATAAATCATATCCGGGATACCGAGGAATGCCTGTAGACGAAGAATCTGGTGGCAATCCTTGAACACGCCTGCTCGCGACATCGTCACGCTGCCGGGGAGTCTCCCAGCTTCTCGCGTTCGAACTTCTTCGCGGACAGGAAACCGAGGCCGGTCATCCACAGTCCTCCTGCGACGTACACCGCGACGGCAGCGATTATGAGGGCGTCGAACGACACGGTGCAGGCGGCCCAGTAGCATACGAGTTTGGCACCGCCCCAGACGAGTACGGCGATGGACGAGAGCCTGGACCTTCTGACTACCTGCAGCATGCACGAACCTATCTTCCTAAGGCCGTCGAACGGGATGAATATGCAGAACATGCGCATCACCGCGACCAGTTCCTCGCGATGTGGTTCCATCGACTCGGAATTTATGAACACGCCCATCAACGGGTCGGCGAAGACGAACGCGACCACCGCCAGGACGGAAGTCAGCACGAACGAAAGCGACACCGCGTACCTCATGCCCGTGTGCATGCGGGCGATGTCCTTCTGGCCGATGGCCGCCGAGCATACGGGTATCATCGCAGCACCGAGGGCCTCGGCGATGACCACGATCAGCGTGGCGTATCTGAACGGGACGTTGTAGAGCATGAGGCCCATGGTCCCTCCCGCGATCACGATGAATATCCTCTGCAGCACGTTGGTGACGCCGGTGACGAGAGCCTCGGCGGTGCGGGGTGCGCCTACGTTGAGCACCTCTTTGGAAGCGGATACGTCGAACCTGAAGTTGGAACGGTCGAGCTTAATCCTCATTTTTCCTGAGAAATACCACCATAGGGCCGGGATGCACGACAGTGCGGATCCGATGCATGTGGCCCATCCCGCACCGGCCACGCCCATGCCCATCTGGTACATGAGCACGGGGTCCAGGATGATGTTGGTGGCCGCCGACAGTACGAGGATCCCCATGGACTTCGCCCTGGAACCCTCGGACCTCAGCAGACCGGCAAGGATGCCGTTGACAACGAGTGCGGTGGACATCAGCGCGAACGGGATCGCATAGCTGAAGCATTCGTCGCGGATCTCGTCGGCGCCTATCAGGGAGATCATCGGGTCCAGAAGCAGGAACACCGCAACCCCCATGACCATGGACGAGCCGATGCCGAGGAGCACGGCGTTGGATCCGAGCAGTCCGGCACGGGCATGGTCCCCCTGGCCGATGCGGTACGCCATGGTGGACGAGGCCCCCACTCCGAGACCTATCCCGATCGAGGAGACTATCCAATAAATGGGGGACATCGCCGCCACGGCCGACATGGCGACGTCCCCGAGACCGGTGGTCCAGTAGGTGTCGATGTAGGTGTTGAGCTGTATTATCAGATAGGAGAACGCCAACGCCAGCGCAAGGGACCTCACGGCACGCTTGGGTTCCCCGAGCATGACGTCCAGGTCGTCCTTTCCGATGTTCCTCCAGGACATCGTTCCACCGTGGGGAAAGATGGGCGGGTAGTCCCGCCCAACGCTCACAGGATACCCATGTCCGTGAGCTTTTCTGGAAGGTTGTGGTCCGTCACGTAGTCGAGACCGTATTTGACCAGGGCCTGCTGTTCGGATTTCTTCTTCATGGAAAGCATG
>JAFVET010000235.1 GCA_017475875.1 Candidatus Methanomethylophilaceae archaeon | reverse complement strand
ATGGGGTCGGTGAATGACGTTACATTTTTTGAATGGTAAGCCGATGCCCATGCGATAACATGACCGGAGACATCCGCGAAGAGCTCGGTCTGGTCCAGATATATACCGGAAACGGCAAGGGCAAGACCACTGCGGCCCTGGGCCTGTCCCTCCGCGCCATGGGGCGCGGGCTGAACGTTCTCTTCTTCCAGTTCATGAAACCTGACGCGGGATACGGCGAACAGCTCGCATGTTCCGGACTGGACGGCATCACGGTGATCTCGCGCGGGGCCGACCATTTCGTATCCGATCCCCCATCCGAGGGGGACGTCCGTCTGGCGAAGGACGCCCTTTCGGAATGTGCGGGACTGATGGGTTCCGGAAAGTACGACCTGGTGGTGATGGACGAGGCGATGAACGCGGTCCGTCTCGGACTCGTATCGTCCGCAGAGCTGATCTCCGTCCTCGAGTCCCGCCCCAAGCACATAGAGGTCGTGCTGACGGGACGCGGTATGACCCCGGAACTGGAGCAGTATGCGGACCTGATAACCGAGATGAGGCTGGTGAAGCACCCGATGGACGTCGGGATCGACGCACGCAAGGGTATAGAATACCGAAGTCACCAGTCTATGGCCATCAGGGGCTGTTCGCCCGCGAGGAAGCGCCTGACGACGTCCTCCTCCACGACGCTCGCTATGAGTTCCACGGCTTCGTTGCCCTTGTCGTAGTAGGATATCAGTCCGCCCTTCCCGATGTAAGGCATCATGCTGCGTTCGCCCGCCGCGAAGTACGTGCTGATGACACAGAACTCGGACAGCATCCCCGTCAACAGGATGCAGTCCGCACCCAGTCCGTGCAGGACGTTTTCTAGTTCCGTCTTCTTGAAACAGTTCATTGCGGTCTTGTGGACGACTATGTCGCCGGGGTCGGTTTCGATCCCGTCGAGCCATTCGTCCCCGTCGTCGCCCTGGTAGTTGCAGTGGGATTCGCCGTCGAAGTGGATGAAGATTACCGGTGCCCCGAACTCCCTGAACAGTCTGGTGTACCTGTTTATCTTATCTACGGCCGACGAGCTCTTCTCGGGCCAATCGGGGGAATCCAAAGAGAATTTTTTCTGGGGATCGACCACGACCATGGCCATCTTCGTTCCATATATCTGTTCGGCGATCACGGGCTCACTCCCTTCCACGGACCTGGGTCCGTCTCAAGTTTTCAGAACACCGCATTCTTTATATATTGAGCGATGACGGTCCGACAGCGTCACCGTTTCGTCGCAAACGTGTGCGATTCGGGATATGACTCGATATATGTCAGTATATAGTCGATATCAATAGATAAATGTCTAATAATCTAATATTTTATTCGATTATTATGTACTTCTACCGATACATATTAATCAATGTATGGCTTTGACCGCTCATGCCCTGCCTTCGTGGATTCGACAACGACATGTACCTCCGGACCCAGTCACAACACATCAAGGAACGCATAGACCGTTTCGGAGGAAAACTGTATCTCGAGTTCGGAGGCAAACTTTTCGACGACTACCACGCGTCCCGCGTTCTCCCCGGGTTCAAGCCGGACAGCAAGATATCGATGCTGATGGAGATGAAGGACCAGACCGAGGCGATAATAGCGATCAACGCCGAGGACATAGTCGGCAACAAGATCCGCAAGGACATGGGCATAGGGTACGACCAGGAGGCCCTCAGGTTGGCCGACGCTTTCATCGACCGCGGGATCCCGGTCGTGGGTATCGTCGTCACACGCTATTCGGGACAGCCTTCGGCGGAGGAGTTCTGCCGCAAGGCCGAGTCCATGGGCCTCAAGGTCTATTTCCATTATCCGATACCCGGATATCCGACCAACATCCCGCTCATAGCCAGCGACGAGGGTTACGGCCGCAACGATTTTGTACCAACCTCGAAACCGCTCGTCGTCGTGACGGCGCCGGGGCCCGGCAGCGGCAAGATGGCCGTATGCCTGTCGCAGCTTTACCACGAGCACAAGCGCGGGGTCCCTGCCGGATACGCCAAGTTCGAGACGTTCCCCATATGGAACATCCCCATCAACCATCCAGTCAACCTCGCCTACGAGGCCGCGACCATAGACCTCATGGACAAGAACATGATAGACCCCTACCATCTCGAGGCCTACGGCGTCACCACCGTGAACTACAACCGCGACATAGAGGTGTTCCCCGTTCTGAACGCGATGCTCGCCGGCGTGTCCGGGACCACCGTCTACCGTTCCCCGACGGACATGGGGGTGAACATGGCCGGAAACTGCATCGTCGACGACCAGGCTGTGAGGGAGGCCGCCAACAAGGAGATCCTCCGCAGACATTTCTCGGTCCTGAGGGACAGGAGGGAGGGGAAGGTGAGCGACGACGTGGTGTTCTCGTCCGAACTCCTGATGAAGCGTGCCGGGATCGATCTCAGCTATCGTCCCGCAGTGACCAAGGTCAGGTCCATGATGGCGGAGAGCGACCGTCCGGTCGTCGCTGCGGAGCTTCCAGACGGCAGGGTCGTGACCGGAAAGTCATCCCCTCTGCTCACCGCATCCGCCGCGATGATACTCAACAGCCTCAAGGTCACGGCCGGGATAGACGACCACGTCCTCCTGATATCGCCCGAGGTGATCCGTTCGATGCAGAGGCTGAAGGTCGACTACCTCGGAAACAGGAACCCCCGTCTCCACATCGACGAGATGCTGGTGGCGCTCTCGATAGCCGCCAACACGGACCCGATAGCGGATAAGGCGTTTTCTTCGCTTCCGAAGCTCACCGGCTGCGACGTGCATTCGTCGTATGTCGTTTCGGCTTCGGACGAGGCCCTCTACAAGAAACTGGGGATGTACCTTTCGACGGAACCGGAGCATCAGACCAAGTGCTTCTACCACGGAAACTGATCACAGCATGCCGGCCATGTACATTATGGCCAGCGTTATCGCGAGTCCGCAGGCGAATCCGGCGACCAGTTGGGCGGGGGTGTGCTTCTTCTGGTAGTACCGGCAGGCGCATATCCACGGGATAGGTACGAACACGAGCAGACCCCACGGCCAGAACACGGCCGAGAGTATGGCTCCGGGACCTGCGAGTCCGCAGGCGTGGATGCTTATCTTCCAGCGGAAACTCACGAGCAGGATGAATGCTGTCACCGCAGTGTAGCAGATCATCATCACGACAATCTCGTTTGGCGCGTCTATTAGTTTCAGGGCGATTATCCCGCCGATGTAACACAGGACGCCCAGGGCGAGCGGTACGGCGCGATCCTCCTTGCGGACGATGTCGCCGTCAGTGTTGTTAGTCTTCACCGAGATGTACATAGTCTCGATGAAAGGAAGTATGACCGCGAAAAGTAGGCACACGGCGTACACGATCGCCCCGGTGGCGAAGTCGTCGCATTTCGTGCTTAGTGCTGCGAACACGAAGATGGAGGTTATCGGAGGATAACTTATCACCGAGGTGATCTTCGCCGCTTTCAACATCCGGGGACCAGCTTCGCCCTCGAATAGATGCGTTGGGTCGTGAATCATAGCTTCTCCCAGGAACTTATTTCATCGAGATATAAAGAAATCGTCTCGTCCGTCCCATCCAGCGGTCCGTTGTTGTCCACGACCATCCATCCATCGGACAGAAGCAGCATCTTGTGGCGCGTGTCCTCCAGTTTGTCCAGCGTCTCGTAGACCTCGAGGTCCTGGCCGCGCATCTTGATCCTTTCGAGGGCGACCGACGCTTCGACGTCGACCAGCACCTTGTATTCCGGCCTCGGGAAGATGCAATCGAATATGCGGTATGCGATACGGGCCGGTTTCTCGGACAGATAAGCCACGCCCATGATGTATCTGACGAAGATGTAGTCGTCGTAGTTCCTGCGGGTCAGCTTCATGGCGACGATGGAATGGATCACGTCGGTGATGTAGGCCAGGACCGATACGATCTTCGCCGCCTTTCCCTGGATGCAGAGGGCTCTCGCCTCGACACGGCCGACGAACGTGTCCGTGTTCGGATGGGTCAGCACGAGGACCTTGCGGCCTCTTTTCGTCAACTCCCTTTCCATGATCTCCGCGACCGACGATTTGCCGGACCCGTCCATCCCGTCGACGACTATCCACACCATTGTATCAGAGTCCCAGCGCCACGAGGGAAAGCGCCACAAGCGTAGGTATGATTATGTTGTCCCACTCGCCGGGGCTGAGCATCTCCGCTACAGCGGTTATCGCTCCCGCCACTGCGGCAAGGCCCCAGAACGGAAGCAGACCCTCGTACGTCCCGTCGTAGTATCCGTTGGTGATCAGGAAACCGTAGAACAGGATGACCACGGCGCCAAGGATTGCGGTGAAGGCGAAGACCCCGAGGCTCCCCTCCGCGGATTTCCCGTTGATCGTCTTGTGTCTTCCGTAGCGTTTCCCGATGATGCTGCCGAAGGCGTCGCCGTAGGTCATCGCGACGATGCCCACGGATGCGGCCACCCAGTGGTCGAAGAAGAAGAGCACCATGATCATTATGCTGACAGCGTACAGGAACAGTCCGGTCCTGTGGCCGCGGTTGTTGGAGATGTCACCGATCTTCGACTTGGAGATCGGGTTCCCTTTGAACATCGCGACGAAGAGCAGGATGGCGAACGGGATGGTGAAGAATACCAGCATTATCCAGCTCTCGGTGAACATCCACCATACGAATACGAAGTTGCCCACACCTATGTGCACGGCCTTCCTTGTGATGTTCCCGTCGTACCCCTTCTTCTCGAGATACATCGACAGTGCGAGAGACACAGCGATGATCAGGTACACGAGCACCAACGCGATATAGTCCTGGACCTCCATCTGAATACGTCCAACGGTAGATTACGGTATACATCATAAAGTCTACGACTGGAACAGGGCGTTTTCGGCTATCGTGGGCAAGATGTATTCTACGATTCCGGCTTGGACGGAGGAATCATCCATGGTACCGTGCAACAACATATAGATACGTCGGGCAATCACCTCGGCCATGGATTTGCTGTCGGTTCTTCTGATAGCCGTCGGTCTGGCCATGGACGCGTTCTCCGTGGCCATAGCCAAAGGCCTTCAGAGGGACACCCGCGACACCGCTTCGATGCTCAAAATGGGGCTGTGGACCGGTGGGTTCCAGTTCCTGATGCCCGTGGTCGGGTTCTACATAGGTTCCTTCGCCCACGATTTCGTCGAGCAGTGGGCCCATTGGATAGCGTTCGCCATCCTGTGCCTCATCGGAGCCAACATGATCTACGGGTCGCTGGGGGAAAGGGAGGAAGTCGGTGCCGACATGGGTCCGATGACCATGTTGCTGTTGGCGGTCGCCACCAGCATAGACGCCCTCATGGTAGGGTTCTCGATGAACCTGGAAGGCAACGCCGGGATACTCCCAGAAGCGACGGCGATAGGTGCGGTGACCTTAGTCCTTGTCTGTATCGGATTCCGTATCGGTAACAGGCTCGGCAGTCGTATCGGCGACCGCGCCCAGATCCTCGGAGGCGTCGTTCTGATCGTCATCGGGTTCAAGGTCCTCCTCGAAGGGCTTGACCTCCTCCTGTGACCTGTCGGGTCCGATCCTCTCGGTCTCCTGCGGGTTGAGGAACATGACGACGTACTTCTCCACCTGGACCTCGATCTCCTGAACCGGGTCGGCACCCGTGTCCTTGTGGACAGGCAGGATGTTGTCGTTGCCGAGGGCGAGGACCTCGTTGAGTTTCTTGTCGAGTACGGTCATGTCGGGATCCTTCCAGCGGGATTCCACACGGGCCACGTCCTCGGGCGTCATCTCCGACAGATATTTCTTGAGCCTCTGGCAGATGAGCGAGTACGCATGGTATTCCAGCATGTCGTCGTCTTCGAAGGTCTCCTCGTCGTATCCTACGAAATCGAGCAGCTCGTCGATGAAAGTCACCAGCAGCGGTATGTCGTGGGAATACGCGACGATTTTGCGCGACAGCTTTTCTACGATTTCCAGCATGTCGTCGTCCACGTCGCCATCGAGATCCTTCACGAACTGCATCAAGGTGCTGTAGAACAGATATGATTTACAGGGCCTCTGAAGGCAGTCGTCCAAGGATTCGGCGAGCGACTCGAGGGCACGAACGCTGTCGAACTCCACGCACTCCTCTTCCTTGGAGCGTATGAGTTTGGCCATGAAATACGAGATCAGGCAGACGTACTTGTCCGCGTCCGTATAGCCGTTCATCATCTTCATGCCGGCTTTCCAATCGTTTATGGCCTTGCCGTCCTCACCCATGGCGCAGAATATGGCACCGCGGAGGAACAGTGGATTCCAGTCGTTGCTCGCACCTTCGGACATCAGCGAGTCGGCGACCTCCATCGCCTTGTCGGTGCTGCCATCGCGCAACTTGTTGATGGCATCGTTGTAGGTGTCTTGTAGTTCGTCGTCCCTTATGAAGGCCCGTATGTTGTCCCGGTCCCTGATCAGTTCCATGGAACACGTAGGGCAGACGGACCCCTGGGGATCGACGTTATCGATGTCACTGCCACAATACGGGCAGGACATCAGTCTGAAATCCATATCATTCAAACCTCCAGTCGGATATTTGATACTTACTGATTCTGGACAGGTGGAACGATAATTAGTTGCACTGTATACTAAACTACCATCGCCGAATATATATCCAATGGATGTAAATTTACCTTGGAACAGCATGTCAGTCACCTCCAACAGCATTTTGTACATTCGGTGGGGAGGCGCGAGAACTGGTCGATGAACAGTTCGGCCTCCTCCCTGTCGATCGAGTACGACTCTTTGAACCTGTCACGGTCGAGCGTCTCGACGTAATACGGCCTGAGGTCGGAGAGGCACGATATGCGCGGGCGTCCGGAGAAGACCTCGATGAGTATCCACCGGAACCCGTCCGTGACTATCCCGGACGGTATCGAATCCTCGACCATCACCCCGACCGCCCTCTCCGACGCACCGGACAGGGAGCGGTTCATGGATACGACGGTCAGCACGGTGTCCGAACCACGCCCCGTCCCGGTGGACAGGTCCAGCGGGATGCGGTCGTACCCCAGGATCCCCATGACAGGCAGGACCAACGCGCGTGACGTCAGGTACAGTGGGTCCTCCCCCGTACGCACGTCCCGGTAGGTGGGAACGCACGCGCCCGATATGGTGGCACCCGACCTCCTGTACCCCAGCGAACGGTCGAGTTCGCGGAGTACCTCCTCGGTGATGCGGATGAGCGTATCGGAGTCCGTCATGCGTCTTCCGAGTCGGTGTCGGTTAAAGAGCCTTGACAGGGGAGGTCGCTGAATATGGACGGTCGAAATCAGATGTGCCAGAGTCTGAAACGGTGCGTTGAATGCCGGACGTCCCGTCATGTCGTATGCATCCGGATGTTTCGCGATCCCCATGCCGTCCGATGGACAACCCTTTATAACACTCCCATAATGTTGGCATTATGTCTCCATCTCCCGTCAACGGATGTCAGTGTAGCCCTTACCGCAGCCTTTTCGACAAGTCCTCGAAGGATTACGATCTCGGAAAGGCGGTGGAGGGGTGCAGGACGGCGTCCGGGACGGACCCCGACTCGACGTACCTCCTCGCCCTCGCCACCTATCTGGGCGTCGGAGGTGTCAAAGCGGACCGTGCCGTCGCCAAGGACCTGTTCGCCAAGGCGGCGGGGGACGGGCATCCGTCTGCGACCGTGGTCGTCTCGGAGATGGAAAGGAACGACGTCGCCGTACAGGACGCCCTGATGGGACTCAGGATGGACGGTGAGCAGAGGGACGTGACCGCATGCCGGAAGTTGTTCCAGATATACGAGAAGGCCACCGACGGCGCCAAGAAGAACCACGCCGAGGCCGTCCGTTTCTACACGGTGTGCGCCGAAGCGGGCGACGCGGAGGCCCAGTCGACCATAGGGTTCATGCACCTCATGGGAAAGGGGATACCGAAGGATGCCGATACCGCCGTCAGGTGGCTCACCGCCTCTGCGGAGCAGGGCAACGGCCAGGCCATGTACCGCCTGGGGCAGATGTACGACCGCGGACTGGGTGGCGTGGAACCGGACCAGGACAAGGCCAGGACGTGGTACGCCAAGGCGGCCGATGCGGGCGACAGGGACGCCCAGTTCTCGTTGGGATGCATGTACGCCGCACCCAAGACCAAGTACACCGACATGAAGAAGGCCAACGAGCTGTTCGAGAAGTCCGCCGAGCAGGGACACGCCGAGGCCGCATACCAGATCGCGATGTCCTATGCGTTCGGCGAGGGGATCCAGAGGGACCCGTCCATGGCCGTCAAGTGGTTCGAGGCCGCCTGCGAGGGCGGTTACCAGCAGGCCATGGTGGATTATGCGAACATGTGCTACGAGGGTCGTTTCCTCCCGAGGGACCTCGCGACGGCGGCCAAGTGGTTCACCCGTGCCGCCGAGAACTGCAACGGGTACGCCCAGTACTCGCTCGCATGCCTCTATGCCAACGGGACGTACTTCGTGCGTGACGATGCGGCCGCCGTGAAATGGTTCAGGGAGGCCGCGGAGATGGGGGAGGTCAACTCCCAGTACGCCCTCGCGTGCTTCTGCTACGAAGGCAGAGGGACGCCGAAGGACGTCGACGAGGCGGTCCTGTGGTTCGGTCAGGCGGCCGAACAGGGCCACCCGGCCGCCAATGCCTTCCTCGGGATGATGGAGGTCACCGGCAACGGTGTCGAGCAGGACGTCGAGTCGGGAATGGCGAAACTGGAGGAGGGTGCCAAGAACAACTTCCCCGACGCCTTGTACTACCTCGGCAAGCTGTACGCCGACGGGGAGTACGTGAAACAGAACCTGATGAAGGCGAAGAGGTATCTCAACCAGGCCGCGAAGCAGGGGGACCCCGACGCCCAGGTGCTCCTCGAACAGTTGCAGACGATGAAGAAGCGCAGGTGAGAACATGTCCTTCGAGACGGTCCTGGAGGCCGCGCGCGGCGGCGATCCCGACGCCCAGGTGGCCATGGGTTACCTGTTCTACAAAGGGGAGGGGGTCACTCAGGACCGCAGGGAGGCCGCCAGGTGGTTCGGTCTCGCAGCCGACCAGGGGAACGCGGAGGCCCTGTGCAATCTCGGGCACATGCGCGCACATGGGTCCGGAATCAGGTTGGATCTCCAGAAAGCGATGGAACTGTATCTGAAATCCGCCGAGCTCGGTTATCCGCAGGCCATGTTCAATCTCGGATTCATGTACACAGACGTCGAGGGTGTGGAGCAGAACTGGGTCGAGGGTTACCGTTGGTACCGTGCTTCGGCCGACGCCGGCAACCTGATGGGGCTGTACCGCGCATCGGTCATGGAAGAGGAGGGACGCGGCATACCGCAGGACGTCGGGAGAGCCGTCGAAGGTTACCGCATCTGCGCCGAGAACGGATATCACCGCGCGTCGGTCAGGCTCGCGTCCATGTACCTCGAGGGACGTGGCGTGGGGAAGGACGACCGCAAGGCGGTGTCACTTTTGACGAAGGCCGCCGGCGATGGATACCCCGAAGCGATGTACATGCTGGGGAAGATGTCACTCGACGGCAACGGGATGGTGCGCAGCGTCAACAACGCTCGCAACTGGTTCCGCAAGGCCGCGGCCAGAGGCAGCAAGGAAGCCGAAGAGGCTTTGAAGAACCTCTGACTCACCGACGGTTTCCGCCGATCATCACGAGGTAGGCCATGAGGGCTTCCAGCTGGATGCGCTCGTTGCTGCCCT
>JAFVET010000234.1 GCA_017475875.1 Candidatus Methanomethylophilaceae archaeon | reverse complement strand
CTGGAGACGTCTCCAACAAGAGGGGTCTCAACCTCATCGAGGCCAAGATCAGGAGGCTCGAGCGTTACTACAAGATGAACGGAGTCCTTCCCGAAGACTGGAAGTATTCCCTCAGCAACGCGGAGCTCATGCTCAAGTGAGTCTCCATGGAAGCTCAGGTTCCATCAAAACTGTTTACCACTTTATCAAGCGCCGCGGACTGCGTCCGCGGCCACGACTTCATCCAAGTCTATTCTCACTACGACGCCGACGGTGTCGCCGCGGCGGCCATCGTGGCCAAGGCCCTGATACGTGCGGGTAAAGAGTTCCGCGTGATGCTTTTCACTACCCTCAACGACTACAACATGGGCGTGATACGCGACACGAAGGCCGAATGCATAATCGTCACGGACCTCGGTGCATCGTACATCGATCAGTTCGACGCCATGGACACCGATGTAGTGGTCCTCGACCACCATACGATCATTTTCGAAGCCAAGCGCATCCATTACGCCAATCCGCACCTCTATGGAATCGACGGGATGGTCGCCGGTTGCGGTTCCACGATGGCGCTCCTTTTCGCAGTTGCCCTGGACGAGCGCAACTGGGACCTTGTCCAGGTTGCATTCGGTGGGATCGTGGGGGACCGTCAGCACATATACGGCCTCTCGGGACTCAACGTGTATCTTCTGGAACAGGGTGTCAAGAGAGGTTTCATCGAGGAGAGGACGGGTTCCATCATCCCCGCGGGAATGCTCGAGACCGGACTCTATCTCATGACGGACCCGTTCATATGCGGGATCAGCGGTAACAAGGAGGGGGTCGCCAAACTCCTGGAGTCGTCCGGTATAGGTCATGGGAGGACGTATGAGAGCCTTTCTGAGGAGGAGAGCCGCAAACTGTCCTCGCTTCTGGTCCTGGAACTGGTGAAACAGGGTGTCACGCAGTCGACTCTGGAAGAGGCGATGTGCAAGCGCTACCACCTCAAGGATTTCGACGTCGATGCCACCGTCATGTCCGCGGTCCTGAACGCATGCGGACGTTCCGGTGTCGGAGGGATGGGCATCGGTGCGGGCATGGGCGACAGCAAGTGCTTCGACCAGGGGATGAGGCTCAACGAGGAATCCTCCGATGTTCTGGTGCAGAACGTCGTAGCTTTGGTGAACCGTGGCCTGAACCAGATGAAAAACATTCAATGGTTCGACACGGCGGACAGCGGTTTCACCGGGATGCTCTGTGGCATAGCCATGCAGTCGTTCGCCGACCACCGCAAACCCACGATAGGATTCAATTCTTCCAACGACCCGGTCAACATCTCGTCACGCGGGATGATGAATCAGATCGATGCAGGTGTCGACCTCGCCGTCGCGATGAGGGAAGCCTGCGCCGCCGCGGGCGGTTCCGGAGGGGGACACCGTATCGCCGCTGGCGGAGCCGTTCCCGCCGACAAGCTGCAGCTGTTCCTCGACACGCTCGACCGCATAATCGGCGAGCAGCTCGGAACCAAGTGACTTCCACTTCGTCGGTCCTGAACCTCTGACGGACGGCTGTGTCCTGCACGTCCATTCTGACTCCTGACTCGTACATTTCCTGTCCGAGCCAGGCGATCATGGCACCGTTGTCCATGCAGAAGCGCCTGTCCGGTACGAACATCTCCGCCCCCCTGGCCTCCGCCATGCATTGGACCATCTCGCGGAGGCGGCCGTTCTGGGCCACCCCGCCGCCGAGCAGGACCTCGTCCTTGCCGATATGGGCCATCGCCCTTTCCGTGACCTCGGTGAGCATGGCGTAGGCCGTTTCCTGGACGGAGAACGCCAGGTCTTCGAGACGCGCCCCCTTGCGGTACAGGGCCATCGTGGCGGTCATCAGTCCTGAAAAGGATACGTCCATTCCTTTGACAGAATAGGGGAGTTCGTAGTAGCGGTCGCCTTCCTTGGCCAGTTTCTCGAATATGGGTCCGGCGTAGAACCCCATGCCGAGGTCACGGCCGAGTTTGTCCAACATGTTGCCGATGCCGATGTCGAGGGTTTCACCGAAGATCCGGTACCTGCCGAGCGAGTGTGCGATGACCTGGGTGTTCCCACCGGATGCGTAGAGGAGCGCGGGATCGGTGCACCCTGTCAGGGCCCGGCCGATCTCGAGGTGCGCGATGCAGTGGTTCACTCCCATTATCGGGACGCCGAGCCTGTATGAAAGCGCCCTTGCGGCCGTCGCTGCAACCCTGAGGCACGGTCCGAGGCCGGGACCCATGGAGAACGAGACGAGGTCTATGTCGTCCAGATTCTTCCCCGAGGTTTCCAGGGCTTTCCCGATGACCTTGGCGACGCAGTCGGAATGGTGGTTGGCCACCTCCCTGGGGTGGAGTCCGCCTTTCTCAGGGCGGAACATGTCGATCTCATTGGCGAGGACCTTGCATCCGGAATCCACAATGCCGACTCCGAGTGTGTGGGCGGTCCCCTCGATACCGAGGGTGATCATTGTCGTCGAATCTGCGTGATGTTCAAAAAGATAACCGACCGATGAATGTGGACCAACAGTAACCTTTAAGAATGAGAAGTCATTGTCACCCATATCGGGCCCGTGGTCTAGGGGTTATGACGTCGCCTTGACATGGCGGAGGTCACCGGTTCAAATCCGGTCGGGCCCACCATTCCTTCTTGTCAACTGTTGCCATCACCGCATTCTGAGTCGTAGCACATTTCTTGTTCGACAAATCTTCCTAAACGATTGGGGACGGTTTGGTGGTGTTTTGTTCGTAATGGACCTCGGTGGCGAATTATTGGGCCACCAAGGCCCGAAGTAAATGATTTCAGTGGTTCGTGTGCGGGTCAGTTCTCGCTGAAAGATCCGTTCTTCCTGGCGAAGGCGACTTTCTCCTCGACCATGCAGTACATCCCTGCTATCCCATCGACGCTGCACTCGTAGCTTACCGCGTTGTTTTCGGATATGCCGATCTTGACCGCTTCGCCGCCCACGTCGATGTTGGCACCGAGGTACAGGAAGTCCCATCCCTTCTTCTTCCT
>JAFVET010000233.1 GCA_017475875.1 Candidatus Methanomethylophilaceae archaeon | reverse complement strand
TCCTCCAATCTCCATTCTTTTCTTTTCTCTATTTCTCCATTTTCGCATTGTTCTTGCTTTATTTGGAATAGGCAATTATTGCCGATATGGATATTACATCCAATTGGATATTTGCTCCTTAATTTTCCTTTATTATGTGTTCGATTCGCTTATGATTATTATAAACTCGCCAAAGAATTAAATAGCAGTACTATTGATACAATTAACTATAACCATATATCATCTAGGTTAGGAGAACGAAAATGGATGTATTAGGCACGGTTAAATCATTTACCACAGACAATCGCCTGATCATCCGTTGTCAGAACCTGCCCGACCTTGGGGATCGCGCATTCGATTCGCAAGGTCAGATGATTGGTCCTGTCAAGAAAGTGTTTGGGCCGGTCTCTGCCCCATACGCTTCCGTTTCACCGGCACCCGGTTACAAACTTGCGGGACTGAAGGGCTCTACAATCTACTATAGGGGGAACAAGCAGAATGCCAAAGCCAAAAGAAGGCACCGAAGAGATTGAAGTGTGCCCCGAGTGTGGAAGTCACCACCTTGTTCGTGATTACGACCGTGGTGAGCTCCTCTGCGAAGACTGCGGTCTGGTTCTCGACGACCAGTTCATAGATCAGGGTCCTGAATGGAGGGCCTTCGATGTCGAGCAGGGTGAGAAGAGGGCGCGTACCGGTGCCCCAATGACCTATACCATCCACGACAAGGGACTATCTACGGAAATCTCCTGGAAGAACAAGGACAGTTACGGTAAGAGCATCCCCACTCGCAACCGTGCTCAGCTCTACAGGCTCAGGAAGTGGCAGAGGAGGATCCGTGTTTCCAACGCTACCGAGAGGAACCTCGCATTCGCCCTTTCAGAGCTCGACCGTATGGCTTCCGCCATGGGACTTCCCCGTAACGTCAGAGAGACCGCTGCCATGATCTACAGGAAGGCTGTCAACAAGAATCTCATCCGTGGGCGCTCCATCGAGGGTGTGGTCGCCGCATCCCTCTATGCGGCTTGCAGGCAGTGCGGCGTTCCGAGGACTCTCGACGAAGTCGCCAACTCCAGTCGTGTCGGCAGGAAGGAGATCGGAAGGACGTACAGGTTCATGACCCGTGAACTCAAACTGAAACTGATGCCCACCAAGCCCCAGGACTATGTCCAGAGGTTCTGTTCCGAGCTTAAACTCAGTGGAGAGGTCCAGAGCAAAGCTGCCGAAATCCTCAAAGACGCATCCGAGAAAGAGCTTACCTCTGGACGCGGTCCGACCGGTGTCGCAGCCGCCGCCATATACATCTCCTCCATCCTCTGTAACGAGAGACGTACACAGAGGGAGGTCGCGGACGTCGCGGGAGTTACCGAGGTCACCATCCGTAACCGTTACAAGGAACTTACCGAGAAGTTGGGTATCGAAATCCAGCTCTAAACCGTTTCACAACAAACTCAGGGTCTGTACCATTTGAATTCCAGGTATTGGACCCTGCCTTTGTGAACCCTTCCGAACAGGATGTCCTTCTTCACACCGCCCGACAGTCTGACCGTCCTTGAGATTTCCGGCCACATCCTGATGTCCTTGTCCGATACCGCATGGACCAGGTATTTGGCGTGGCTGTCGTCCGGCGATCCGTTGTAGACGCGGAAGTGCGTACCATATTTGAAGCCGGCTTTGACCACGAGTCCGCGGTCGCGCAGGTCCGAGAACACTTCGTCCCTCAGTTCGAACTCGTCCTGCATGGATTCGCCGATTTCGGTCAGTCTGTCGTAGTCGATCTCGGATCTCTCGTTGTCGACCACGCTCATCCTCCCTTTTACTAGAAGGTAGCTGCTTTCGATGAGGGACAGTTGCAACATGTCTCCGACCCTCTTTCCGAAGAATCCGGACCTCATTATCGATTCGGCATCCTCCGGGTCCATGACGAACACCCTGTCGGATACCAGGACGCCGACGGGTTTGCGGTCGGTACGTTCGCTGAAGACCTCCCCGTACGGGTCCTTCATGGATAGAGTGTAGTATGTCAGATCTCCCTCTTCGTCGACTATCCCGTAGAGGAGGTTCTTCTTGTGCCTCTCGGCATCGTACGCCTCCTTTACGAATTCGGACACGTCCACCGCATTGCGTTCGGAGATGGCTCTGACATAATACTGGGGGCGGGAGTTGCTCATCGTCTTCCCACGGGGGAACACAGACATGTCGTAGTCTCCCGTCTCTATCTTGACGACGAAACCCCTGGAACGCAGGTCCTGGTACACCATGTAGCGGATGTCGAATCCGTTGATCAGACGAGCCGCGTGGATGAATAGGTCGTGGAACGACACCGGGCCGTTCTCGTCGACAACTTCGATACGTCTGCATTCCGACAGGTAGGTGGCTTCCGTGAGGTCGAGATCCAGACCTCCGCCGCTGCGCGGATAGCCGTAGTTCCCCTTGTTGTAGATCTGGTTACCTTCCTTGGGGTCGTCTATCACGACGAAGTCTCCTACGAGTCTTCCTGTCATCCGACCTCAATCGGGTTTCAATATAACATCGTTTCCGATGGTGTGGGAAAGGGTTTGCCCCCTTTCGGGGGCACAGGTCTCATTGGACCGAGGACGAGGGGAGAGTTCCCTCGATGTACTGCTCGTAGCCGTAGAGGTCGATGAGTCCGTGTCCGGAGAGGCAGAACACGATGGTCTTCTCCTCGCCGGTCTTCTTGCACTCCAGTGCCTTGTCGATAGCGGCCTTGACGGCGTGGCACGATTCGGGTGCGGGTACGATTCCTTCGGTCTTGGCGAACGTGACCCCGGCTTCGAAGGTATCGGGCTGGTCGTAGGACACCGCTTTGATGAGGCCCTTGTCGTAGGCCGCGGAGACCAACGGGGACATTCCGTGGTACCTGAGCCCGCCGGCGTGGATGCCCTTGGGGATGAAATCGTGACCAAGCGTGTACATCATGAGCAGCGGGGTCATGCCGGCAGTGTCGCCGAAGTCGTACTCGAAGCTCCCCTCGGTAAGCGAAGGTGCCGCCTTGGGTTCGACTGCGAGGACCTCGCAGTCCATCTTGCCCTTCATCTTCTCGTAGAGCATGGGGAAGGCAAATCCTCCGAAGTTGGATCCTCCGCCGACGCATGCGATGATGTAGTCGGGGTCGATCTCGGCCTTGGCCATCTGTTCCTTGGTCTCCTGGCCGATGACGGTCTGGTGGAGCATCACGTGGTTGAGGACGCTTCCGAGGGAGTAACAGGTCCCCTCGTCCTTCACAGCCATCTCGCAGGCTTCCGAGATCGCGATTCCGAGCGAACCGGTGGTGTCGGGGTGCTCCTTGAGGATCTTGCGGCCGAATTCGGTGTACTCGCTGGGCGATGCGTAGACTTTGGCGCCGTACATGTGCATGAGGGTCTTGCGGAACGGCTTCTGCTCGTAGCTCCCCTTGACCATGAAAACGGTGGTGTCGATGTCGAAGATGTTGGACACCATGGACAGGGCGGTTCCCCACTGGCCGGCACCGGTCTCGGTGGTCAGCGTGTGGATTCCGGATTCGGCGTTGTAATAGGCCTGTGCCAGTGCGGTGTTTCCCTTGTGGCTTCCGAGGGGGCTCATGTCCTCCCTCTTGAAGTAGATCTTCGCTGGAGTCTTGAGGTACTGCTCGAGACGATATGCCCTCTGGAGGGGTGCCGGCCTGTTCAGGAATATCAGGTTGTCCCTCACCTCTTCGGGAATGTCTATGAACCTCTTGGTTGAACCTTCCTGTTCGATGATCGGTTTACAGAAGATCGGTGCGAAGTCCTCCGGTTTCGCAGGTTCCCTGGTGGCCGGATTCAACGGGGGTTGGAGGTTGTCCAGGTCGGCCGCGAGGTTGTACCACTGCTTGGGGATCTCCTCGGGCGACAGAGTGATGCGTGCATCCTTCGGTATTGCCATAGGTCGGGCTATTTGTTGACCATATATGTATATATCGGTCTATTAATGTATATTATTGTACATCAATCTGCATGACAGTCTCGATTCGTCCTTTTCTGCCGTTCATGCTTTTGTTCATCCGTGCTGGATGTATGGCTTCGGCATCCCGGATTCAGTCCCAGCACCTCTGTTCCTCCCCGTTCGTTTCAGTTAATGTTTAATAAGCCGACCTACTACCCAGTCTAAAGTGCTCCCGCTAGCGCGGGTGTAACGGAGGTAAAAAAATGGATTGGATGACCTTCCTGACCATCATAGTCCTGGCGTTCGCGCTGGTGCTCCTCCTTGCCGGAGTGTTCGCTGCTATTTTCGGATCCGGAAAAAGCAGGGGATTCGGCGGAGTGATGACTGTAGTAGGACTGATCGTCGGGATCGTCTGGGTTTATCTCACCGGTTTCAGTGACATCTCGCCGTTCTGCGAGGTTCACACCTGGGACGCCGTCTACAACGCTCTCATCAACGTGATCGGAGTCGTCGTGGGCGCGCTCATCGCCGTCGGGATTTTCCTGGTCGTCGTTCTCAAGAGCTGAACCCGTTTTCACAAATCACTTTCATCGCGGGCTCATGCCCGCTTTTTACCTGACTCTTTGCGATTGTTTTTTAACGGTTACGTTGTGTGGCGGTCAATGTCAGAAGTCCTGATAATAATGGGCAGCGCGAGCGACAAACCCGTGGCGGACAAGGCCACGGACATGTTGAAGAAACTCGGTGTCTCATACAAGACCGTGGTCGCTTCGGCCCACCGTACCCCGTCCAGAGTCGAGGAGTTGGTCCGTTCCAGCAACGCCGATGCGTTCATAGCTATTGCCGGGCTCTCGGCCGCACTTCCAGGGGTCGTGGCCTCGTTCACCACCAGACCCGTCATCGGTGTGCCTGTGAGTGGCAAACTCAACATGGATGCGATCCTCTCGATCGTGCAGATGCCTCCGGGAATCCCGGTGGCGGCGGTAGGCCTCGACCGTGGGGACAACGCCGCGATACTTGCAGCCGAGATGATCGCAATCAACGATCCGGACGTCGCCGCCCGTCTCGAGGCGCACAGGAAGGAACAGGCCGAGAAGGTCTTCAAGGATTCGGAGGCCGTTGAAGATGCTTGGTCTTGAGGATTTCATCGACGACACGTTGGAGACGGTCAGGTCGACGGTCAAAGGTAAGGCGATCATCGCCTGTTCCGGCGGTGTAGACAGCATGGTCGCAGCCACATTGGTGAGCAAGGCCATCGGGGACAGGTTGTTGGCGGTCTACGTCGACAACGGACTCATGCGCAAGGGTGAGACTGCGGAGGTCGAATCCATGCTCAGGGAGATGGGCATCAACTACCGCATCATCGACGCTTCCGAGGAGTTCTTCGCAGCACTCAAAGGAGTGGACGACCCCGAAGGCAAGCGCAAGGTCATCGGAGAGCGTTTCATCAGGGTGTTCGAGCGCGTCGCCAAGGAGTTCGGTGCCGAGGTGCTCGTCCAGGGAACGATCGCTCCGGATTGGATCGAGAGCGGAGACGGTGTCCGCGACACCATCAAGTCGCACCATAACGTCGGCGGCCTCCCGAAGGACATGGGGATGGAACTCTGCGAACCCCTGCGCGACCTGTACAAGGACGAGGTCCGCGACCTGGCGAGGTTCCTCGGGGTCCGTGCATCCGAACGTCAGCCATTCCCCGGTCCGGCCCTGGCCGTCAGGTGCCTCGGAGAGGTCACACCGGAATCCATCGCCATCGTCAGGGAAGCGTGCTTCATCGTCGAGGACGAGATCATGAAGGCGGCCGATGCCGGGAAGATGGAGCGCCCCTGGCAGTACTTTGCCGTACTGTTGCCTTCCAAGACGGTAGGTGTTCAGGGTGACAGGCGCGCTTACGGCCGTACCGTGGCCATCCGCGCCGTGTCTTCCATCGACGGGATGACGGCCACCTATGCCGATATCCCGTTGGAGGTGCTCGGTGCAATATCGTCCCGTATCACCCACACCATGAAGGTCTCGGTCAACAGGGTGGTCTACGACATCACCAACAAGCCCCCGGCCACGATCGAGTGGGAGTGAAAACGGTTGCCGGAACTGCCGGAGGTCGAGACCACCCGCAGGATGCTCTCGGGTGTGATAGGCCGTCGCATCGTGGAGGCATCCGTTCTCGATCCGAAGTTCCACGTGGACAACGAGGCATTGGTCGGGTCGCCGATACTGGACATAGCCCGCAGGGCCAAGTACATCACGGTCTCCCTGTGCGGCGGTTCCAGTCTGGTGGTCCACCTAGGCATGACCGGCAGCCTGGTACACCTTCCCGAAGGAAGCCCCATGCCGCGGTACGTCCGTGCGGCCTTCGTTTTGGACGACGGGTCCACCGTAGTGTTCGACGACCCCCGCCGTTTCGGGAAGGTGTCAACGGTCCGCCCCGGGGATCCCCCGGTCGTTCCGGAGGACCTCGGTCCGGAACCGTTCCCGGATACGCTCAGCGCGGACATTCTCTATGAGAGCCTCGGCCGCAGGGGGACATCCCTGAAGGTTTGCCTCCTGGACCAGAAGGTGGTGGCCGGACTGGGTAACATCCATGCAGACGAGGCTCTCTTCCGTGCAGGTCTCCGTCCCGACCGCCCCGCATCGTCACTCGACCGTGGGGAGTGTTCCCGTCTCTGCAAGGCGATCTGCGACGAGATCGCCGAGGCCATCGGCAACCAGGACATGTCGTACCAGGACTTCATCTCGGGGATGGGACGCGATTACCGTGATTCGGGGACCTTCAAGGTCTACGGAAGGGGCGGTCTCCCTTGCACCGTATGCGGGACTCCCCTGGTCCGCATAAGGCTCGCATCCCGCAGTTCCGTGTACTGTCCGTGCTGCCAGCACCGAGGCAGTTTTATATCGAATCCCCCGGTACGACTTCCGATGAAGATCTACGTCGTAGACAACGGCGGACAATGGACCCACCGCGAGTGGCGCGTTCTCAGATACCTCAAGGTCGACACCAAGATCGTACCGAACACCACACCTCTGGCCGAGATCCAGGATGCGGACGGATTGATCCTGTCCGGCGGAGCCCCCAGCGTGGCGAGCGACGCCGACCGCATGGGGAACAACGGCGAATATCTGGACGGTTTCCACGGTCCCATCCTCGGAATCTGTGCCGGGATGCAGTTCCTCTGCGAGCATTTCGGAGGTTCGCTCGGTCCGGGGACGGTCCCTGAATTCGG
>JAFVET010000232.1 GCA_017475875.1 Candidatus Methanomethylophilaceae archaeon | reverse complement strand
TCATCCGTGACCTCGAAGCCCTCGGCAGAGGCCGTGTACGACTACGACCAGCAGGGGAAGCTCGGCTACGTGTTCATCAGGGTCATATCCGGAAACCCGCCGGAGACCGATTACGCCTCGTTCCTGAAAACCGTGAAGAGTCTTTCCGGCTTCCAGGACATGAACGTGATCAAGAACCGTGACGTCTACGTCATCGAGACGGACGTCCTGTCGGGACCACGCGACTTCATCGGCTACGTGTGCATCGCCGAGGCCTTCGGCGTGGACACCGGTCTCGACTACGAGAAGCTGGCGTCCGAGTTCAACCAGAGGTACGGGTTCGACGCCACGTACAGCTATATAATGGAACAGTTCCCAGCCGAGTGATGGGGGAATCGATTGTCTGAAACGACCGCGGGAAGCCGTCTGAGGAAGATATACGACGCCTCGTCCACGAGGAAGAGGCTCTTCATCACGGTCACCGCGGTCCTTGTGATCCTCGCGGGTCTGATATCCGTCAGCATAGGCGCTGTCGACATCCCACTGGCGGATACCCTGCGGGTCTTCCTCCATCCAGTGGTACCGTTCCTGGTCGATTCTCCGAGCATGGACTGGTACCCGGACATCATCCTGAACTCGAGGCTTTCCCGCACGCTCCTGTGCATAATATGCGGTTTCAGCCTCGCCGTGGCGGGTGCTGTGATGCAGAACATCCTCCGCAACCCGTTGGTGAGCCCCTTCACGCTGGGGTTGTCGTCCGCCGCGTCCTTCGGAGCCGCGGTGGGTGTGATGTTCGGTGCAGGGATCACGGGTTCGGTGATGGTCCTCGGACACGAGTTCTTCATGAAGAACCTCTTCATCGCCGCCCTGGCCATAGGCGCGAGCCTCTGCAGCGTATCTCTCGTGATCTTGCTTTCCAGACGCGGCGGCATTTCGAGGTCGACGATAATCCTCACGGGTGTGATAATCAGCTACCTGTTCCAGGCGGGGATTAGCGCCATCAAGTACTTCTCGAACGACGACGTGCTGAGGGAGATCACGCTTTGGCTCATGGGCGGCATGTGGAACGCCACCTGGGGCGTCGTGATGCTCGTCCTGCCTGTGGTTGTCACATGCAGTGTTGCAATCGAGTCCATGGCGTCGAAGGTCAACGTGCTCGCGGCCGGGGACGACGTCGCGGAGAGCCTGGGGATAGACGTCTCCCGTCTGAGGACCGTGCTGATGGTGCTCAGCACGGTCGTCACTAGCGTCTGCATAGCGTTCACGGGGATCATCGGTTTCATAGGGTTGATCGCCCCGCACGTGACCCGCATGCTGATCGGGAACGACAGCAGATATCTTTTCATCGCCTCCGGGGCCCTCGGTGCCCTCATCCTTTCGGTGTCGGACACGGTGTCCAGGATGGTTATACGTCCGGAGGAGATCCCGGTGGGGATCATAATGTACCTGGCCGGAGGGATATTCTTCATCTGGCTGGTCTCGGGACGCCGCAAGGAGGTGTCGCTGTGACGCTTTCGGTCCGCGGCCTCGTTCAGGGGTACGGGGGGAAGGAAGTCCTGTCGGGGATAGACCTCGAGGTGTCCCCCGGGGAGATCGTATCCGTCCTCGGACCCAACGGCAGCGGGAAGTCCACTTTGATCAAGACGATTTGCGGCATAATGAAACCGAGGTCCGGGACGGTCGAGGTGGACGGGGAGGCTCTTGCCTCCATGGACCCAAAACGGTTCTCCCGCAAGGTCGGGTACGTCCCGCAGAAGTACATCCCGTCCGACTACATGACCGTGTTCGAATCGGTCCTCGTGGGGAGGGCACCGTACATGTCATGGTCGTTCTCCGACGACGATTTCGCCCACGCGGAGGCGTCGATGGAGAGGATGGGGATCTTCGAACTCGCGGAGGAGTACATCCAGAACCTGTCCGGAGGACAGATCCAGAAAGTCGTGATGGCGAGGGCTCTGGCCCAGGATCCGGAGTACTACGTGCTCGACGAGCCGACCAGCGCGTTGGACCTCAGGAACCAGATGGTCACCATGAGGACATTGAGGGACGCCGTGGCGGAGAACGGGGCAGGGGCCGTGGTGGCGTTGCACGACCTCAACCTCGCGATGCATTTCAGCGACCGCGTCGTGATGCTCCACGACGGCAGGGTGCATGCGGAAGGGGTGCCGGAGGACACTATCACCGAGGAGTCGATCCGCGAGGTGTACGGTGTTTCTTCAGAGATAATGGAAGGAAGGGAAGGGCGTTTCGTCCATATCCTGGAAGGACAGCGATTCAGACCAGGGACTCCCTGAACCCGGCGGCCCAGTCGTCCATCGAGAGCGCGTGCTGGTGCATGTAGCTCCCGAGGCTCTTCTTCACATAGAGGCCGTCGTATCCGTCGGATATGCCCGTCCCGCGGCTGTTGCGGAACCCGTACGACGGGTTTCCAGCCGGGTAGACGTCGGAATAGTGGTATTCGTGGCCTTTCACGGTGTCCTTGAAGAACGGGTTCCCTCCGATGGGTTCGGCCACGACGTATGCCGGTCCGTGGCGGACGCCTGTGAACACCGACTCCCCGTGGAATATCCCGCACATCCGGTGGACGGAACCGTCCTTGAGGCGTATGGAGTCACACATGGTCATGAGGCCCCCACATTCGCCGTAGACGGGTTTGCCCTCGTCCGACATGTTGTGCACGCCTTCGATGAAATCCGTGTTGGCGGAGATCTGTCCGGCGTACAGTTCGGGATGTCCGCCGCCGAGGTAGACCATGTCCGCT
>JAFVET010000231.1 GCA_017475875.1 Candidatus Methanomethylophilaceae archaeon | reverse complement strand
TAACACGTTATCACTATATTTTTAACACCCATATTTAATCCATCGCAGTCTTGGAAATATTGTACATTTGCAGGGAATATACCGATGGCCCGTAGGGGTATGGGCCATCGACTGTTTCAGAGGCGCCTGCTTATAAAGACCATCATCAAGACGGCCAGAACCGTCCCGACCACGGCTATAAGGGCGACGGGCAGGGTGGCATCGACCTTGGAACCGTCCTTGGCCCACACGGCGTGGTAGTATCCGGACGACTCCACGATGGCGTTGGGCGAAAGCACGGTGCCGTCCGACGACTCCCAACGCAGGAACGTGTACCCGGAAGCCTTCGGGGTACCCGCATCACCCACGGTCCCCCACACTTCGACCTCCTTACCGGACACCGACATCCCTTCCATCGAAGGATCCAGCACCACCAGGTACATGTCTGACCGCGTCCCGGTACCGTCTTCGAGGTACACCTCGGAACGACCGTCGAGGGGTATGCACGCGACATGGTCCGCATAGACCTTCGCGGCCGTGCGCTCTCCACCCGACACATAGCTGTACACCACGGAACCGGTGGTGACGTTCGCCATCATCAGGGCGTTGCCCTCGACGGCGAGGTCGGCTGTTCCGGAATAGTGCACCACGGGCACGGTCGAACCCTGCACGGACCCGTCGGAAACCTTTATCAGACCTACGCCGGACGAAAGGAGCGCATCCCGACCGAACGTCAGGGACGTGGCCACGGAAGTGATGCTTCCCAACGACGTGCATCCCTCGAAGGCGTTCGACGCGACGGTCCCCGAGCCGCGGAGGGTGACGTCCTCCAACCCGGTACAGTACCTGAACAACCTCTCCGAAACGGACTCCGCAGGTATGTCGACCGACCTCAAGGCGGTCGAGTATTCGAAGAGCCCCTCGCCGAGGACCGGCCCTGACGACACATCGAGTTCCGTTATCGTCTTGAGGGAACTGTCCGCGACGACGTTGACTATCCTGCATGAGGTGCCCGCGATGTCGAACACCTGGGGCAGGTCAGCCGCACCCGTTCCGGTATATCCGACGACGTTGCACTCGAACCTCTGTATCTGCGCCACGGAACCCGTGTCCGGATCGGTCGTGTAGACGAGCCATCCGTCGGGGACTTCTATGCGCCAGCCGTCGACCTCGGAAACAGTGAGGTCGGACGGGGATATGCGTTCGGTACCGAACGGCAGGACGACGTACGCGCGGTGGGCCGAGTACGTGAACGAGATCGCGTTGCCCGACACGCTGACCCTGTCGACCTGACTTCCGGTGGAATCGGTGACCTTGACGTGGGTCCTGTCCAGGGTCCATCCGGACAACGGGGTGCACCTCAGAGTGAACGTGTTCCCCGAAACGGACGGCACCGCCGAGGACAGGCTCTGCATCGAATACAGGAACGCCTTGGCGCCGGTACTGCCTATCGTCTCGAACCCGGGGGTCCCAGAGTCGAACAAGTCCATATCCAAAAAGAACGTCACGTCCGCCCCGTCCAGGCAGATAAGCGTCACACGTGGGTCGACGGACGTCACTTCGCCCCTCGTCCCGGGAGGCATCATGAACAGGACGGTGTGACCTGTGTTGTACACCGGACCGCCAGGTGCGTCTTGCACGTATGCCGAGCCCCTCCCGAACTCCAGGGTCGTCAGGGACGTGCACCCTTGGAAGGAATCGTGCTGCATCTGCCTGACGTCGTTCAGATCGATCGAGGTCAACGATGTGCATCCCATGAACGCCCTGTAGCCCAAACTGTTTATCGCCGAGAGATACACGGATCTCAAGGCCGTGCAACCGTAGAACGCCTCCTGCCCAATGGATGTCACCTTCTCCAAGGAGATCTCCTGGAGCGCACGACAACCCGTGAACGCCTCATTCCCGACACTGGTGACCTGCGGTGCGATGAACGCCGAGAGGAGCACGTCGTCCGCGAACGCCTCCTGCCCTACCGTGACGAGCTTGGGAAGGTTGACCGTCGCGAGCCTGGTACAGTCGGCGAAGGCACCGGTGGACAGCGAGACCACCTCCCCGAAGGAGACCGATGTGAGACGCGTGCCGTAGAAGGCCGCCGTACCGATCCTCTGCAGCGAGTCGAACCCTATGAACGTGAGGGACGTGCAGCGGTCGAAGGCCCTGTCGCCGATGTCCGTGACCGCTGGACCCATCACCTGGGTCAGGACGGTGTTGTAACGGAACATGTTCTGTGGGACGGTCTTCACGGAAGTACCGAAGTTGAATATCGTGAGCGAGGAACAACCGGAGAAGATGTCCGCACCCATGCTGGCATCCTCCTTGCCGAGACGCTCCCCGAGTTCGACCTGGTTGATAGATGTGCATCCCGAGAACGCCCCGTCACCCAAAGAGCGGATCCCGCCGAGGTACATTATGCGGCTCACGTTCCGGGGATGTTCGGTGAAGTACAGGCTGGTACAGCCTGCGAATGACCTCTTCCCTATGTCGACGGTGCCGTCGTCGTTCAGGACCAGCCTCTCTATCCCGATACAGTTCTGGAACGCCCCGTCGCCAATGACGGTCTCGACCGCGTCCGTGGCGAACTTCACCACCTTTATGGAGGTGCACCCCTTGAACGCGTTGGCTTCCACCGTCCTGAACCTGGAAAGATCGAGCTCCCCGTTGTTCATACCGGTCGTGAGCAGGGCGTCCCCTTCGAAAGCCGATTCGCCGATCGTGTTGATCAGAGAACCTGCGGTCTGGAAATATGAAAGCAGGGTACAGTTGGCGAAAGAGCGGGCCGGCACGGATTCCCCGTGATAGCTGCTGAGGTTCACCGATTCAAGGGAACTGTCCTCGAAGACGCCGGTTCCCAAAACGGTCTTCTGGCCCCACTGTATCTGCTTGAGCGCGGTGCAACCCGAGAAGGCGCCGTCCGCCACGTTCTTGACCGCGGTGAGATCTATCGATACGAGGGTCTCGCTCCCGCGGAAGATCTCGCCGTCGAGGTCGAAGGCCGATGTGGTCGTGAAACCGTCGGGGAGCAACGCACTGAAAGACGAAAAGGTAGCGTTGATGAAAGTGTCCTTCGAAAGGACCAGGGAATCGTCGTTCCTTATGCGCAGGACCAGATTGATCGGACCGTCGCCGAACACCTCGGCGGGAGTGGTCTCCTCATCCGTCACCACGTCGAAATCCACTATCTCCTGAAGCACCCAACCCTCGGGCCATTCCGTTCCGAGAAGGTCCAGCGACGGCAGTGAGGTGAACGAGGATTCGGGAGTGTTCACCATGATCTCGAACTCGCGCGTCTCGGGATCGAAACCCCACGTGTTACCCAATACCGTACCGAACCTGGGTTCGGTGGACACCGTGACCTGCCCGTCGGGTTCGTCCTCGGCATCGATGCCCGCGATGAGAACCACGGACATGAGCGCGACTGCCACGAACAAAGCTGCAATCGATGACTTCAAAAGGTCACCACCTCGCGGAGACGGTCCTCGTGCTCGACCCACGATCCGGTGAAGACCTCCGAACCTTCGTACCTGCCGGAGCGGATATCCACGATGAGGGCACCGATCTCGTCGACGATTGTGCCCATATCCTCCGAAGCGCACATCTGTCTGGAGCTCACCTGGTCCCTCCCGACCGACGAGAGTAGAATGGACTCCCCGGCTCCCCCGAAGTTCATGACGACCCAGTCGCGGGTCTTCCAGGACAGCAGATACAACAAGGCCCCGACCACCATGGCCACGGCCCCTGCGACCGATATCCACACTATGCCCTCGACCTCCGAGGAATGCATGTACAGACCGGTCGGGTCCGAGTACTGTGCGATGTTTCCAGATGAAACGGCCGAGGCGATCTCGGCTGATGCCGCGGAGGCACCGATGTTGTACCCCTCGCCGTATCCCTCCGAATACCTGGCAGAGGGCGAATTCTCGGAATGGACGGAGGTCCCCACCGGGATCGCAACGGTCCCACCTCCGACCAGTTCTGCAAGGTAGGTGTCGTAGTAACCCTGAGACACTGCGTCGTTGTATCCCTTCTCGTAGTCCCCTGCGGTGTGGAGGCTGTCGGTATCTGTGGCATAGAGGTACGGCACCACCGCCAGCATCAGGCCGAGGAATATGATCAACAACGGGAACCTGGCGTCCCTGCCGAACCTGGACAGGAGCACCGACACTGAGGTCAGGCCGTTTATCCCGATCTCGCGGTGCAAAGATTCCCCGCAATCGAACACCACCCGGCGGTTGGTGACGGTCAGGACCCCCGTGTCGCCTTCGCGACGGCCGGGGATCACCAGTCCCAAGAAGGAGAAGCTACCGTCCTCTACAGTGCACCTGTAGCTGCGGACGACCTTCTCCCCGGAGGCCATCTTCAGTTCCGTAAGAAAACCCCCAGATCACTGGACCCATCTGTCGATGCAGGCTTCGCCGTTCTCCTGCAGATCCACGATGATGGCGCCGATCTCGTTCGCCATGTTCTCGAACTCGTCGCCCGGGATCATCGCGAAGGAAATCTCGGATTCCTCCTTGCGGCTGGCGCCGGAGACGTGGATTCCGGATTCGGATGCCGACGTGGCTATCCTGAGCGTGACGAGCGGCTCGGGCCTGATCATGGACAGGACAAGCGCGAGCACACCCACCGCCAGGAGGATGACTCCGGGTACGGCGACACTCATGAAGCCGCCCACGAGCCCGCCGACGGTGAGGAGTATCCCCAATATCGTGAGCGCGAGAGGCATTGTGGCGCTCTTCTTCATGTCTGTCCTTACGAACTCTGTGGAACATATGCTGTCCACGAACGCCTCCTGAAGATGCATGGGAGGAAGCCCGGTCGCCTTGGCCGGCTCCTTCCCACGGGTGTAGAAGATCACCCTCTTGCTCGTCACTATGACGAGGGCGTCCGATGCGGGCCTGTTGGGCCCGAGTCCGAATATGTTGCTCCTGTCGGATGCTGTACAATCCACCGTAGCGCAGCGATACTTGCGTAACACCTGCTCCCCATCAGCTAGTAGGATAGACATTGTATCGTAGAGGTGAACGCATTAACGTATTTAGAAAAAACGAATGATAGGTCGAGGACTGGGATGCACCTGATATAGCCAACGGTCGCCCAGAGGAACGTTGACCTATTGCCAGCCCGTTCCATCCAGAATCCGCATGGAGCAAGGGGCCACCGCGTCGACCCAAGGTCCGTCCACCTGTCCTCCGTATATGCGGTCCAAACCTCGCAGAACACATGATTGGAAAAACTATGCTCCTTGAGGGCAGCACTTGCGCACCCACATCGCTTCGCAATCGGCTTGGATTCTGAAGAATCGGATAGGAAACGGTCTGGTGATTGATTTCAACCACCGAACTCGAAGAGACGTTGCCAGGCCTTTCAAAGGTTATATATGAAAGTATTAACAATTATTGTTATCATCAGCATAATCCAACTTCAGTCTCTGAACGAATCGTGCTGCGACAGGGGAGTGGTGTACGACACATAGTCGGCAAATTTGTAGCATTGGGAAGCACCTGAAAACTTTTTCAAGGAGACGATAAAGATGAACGGAAGAACAAAGATTGCCGTGGCCGTTTCAGCGATCCTTTTGATTGCTGTGCTGGCATTCGTGGCCGTCCATGCCCGCGGGAACGACGGCAACGAATACAGGGACGTTCCCATCAATGAGGGGCTCCTAGGCACCGCGTCCTTCGAGGTCACCGACAGCGAGTACAGCGGAACGTCGACGAAGGGAAAGATCTTCGCGATAGACAGGGGGGACACAATCCTGGTGAGGGTTGTCGGTGAAGTCCACATGTACGGGAAAGACTCATTCGGTATTGAGATAACGGTTACTCCCGAAGGAGAAGATTTTTCGTATATGAGACATCCAAAATTGACCCCCATAGAAGTCTATTGCGATCTTGAAGACATGTACACCCCTGTGATTCAGCCTCTTGATTATGGGGTATGGATAGGCAAAACCAGAGCTACAGGTTTGCATAGAATAGATGGAAGTGGCACATACGTGCTAGATTTTGAAACGACACAATATTTCAACCGTGAAGATGGAAGAATCGATATGACAGTCCTAGCCGGGGAGGGACCAGGGCTGGCTTATCCTTCATGGACCGACGTAACAATTTTTTTCGACAATTGAGGCCAGGCGGTAACATATGCTTAAAAGTAGTACGAAGTTGGAGGGCGTGGCGATTGCTCTCATTATCTTGTTTACTGCAAGCATTGGGTTTTCCAATACTTTCGCAATGGATGAAGATGATGTGTCGCCTTATAATGAAATGAATTCATTCGCAACATTGGAGGATACGGAAGATATCGGATTACAGGATGACCATATGTCCGCAGCATACGGTGCTAAGGGGACCACCACCTTTTCTAACGGCAGTAGTCACGATGTTGATGCAGCCATGACTGTAGGTGTTTGAAATGGGACATGGGTAGATAGGTATAATGCGTGGGTGGTAACTGTTCAGAACCCCTTCACAACACGATGTCAGGATGACCATCGAAAGCCGCCGATAGGGCGGTGAAGGCGTCGATCAGACATTGTATGCAGACGTGTCATCTGACTTGCGATATCGCCTGGAACGGCGTGACGTTTATCGCTTCCTCGACTTCGGCCTGGGTCATGCCTGCACCGAGAGCCACGACACGAGCCGCAGCCTCGTCCATGAGGTTCTCCGGGGCGTGGGTGTCCGAATTAATAATCATCATGGCCCCTGCGGCCCTCGCCATGTTTACCACATGCCCGTTGGTAATGTTGTGGCCGGCCCTGCCGGTGACCTCCAGGATCACACCGTTGTCCGCAGCGGTCTGAGCCTCCGCCAAGGTTATGAATCCAGGGTGCGCGAGGACGTCCACCTCGCCGCTCTCGACCGAGGCGCGGTTGGTGCCCGGAGCCACGGGTTCCGTGACGGTCTCCCCGTGCACCACGACCCATTGCGCCCCGTATCTGCGGGCATCGGCCGCGACGCGGTCGATCTTGGAAGGCGGGACGTGTGTTATCTCTACTCCCGGGATCACGCGGATGTAATCCTCGCATAGCTCCACGGCCTTGACGACGTTGGTGACCACCCACTCGAGGTTGGTCATGTCCACATGGTCGGTGATGGCGATGGCGTCGTGGCCCAGAACCATCGCACGGCGGACGAGCTCCGCTGGTATGAGCTCCCCGTCGCTGTAGGTGGTGTGGGTGTGGAGGTCCGCCCTCATTGTGCCCTCTCCGACAGCTTGCGGTAGACCTCCTCCATCGGGAGTCCGGTCTTCTCTATGGCGACCATCGTGTGGTAGATGAGGTCTGCGAGCTCCCAAGCCATCTCGTCGGTGTCGTGGTCCTTGATCGCGAGGGCGAACTCGCCGGCCTCCTCGATGACCTTCTTGCACATGCGGGTCTCGTCGGCGAACAGCTTGCACGTGTAGCTCCCCTCCTCCGGGTTCTCGTGACGGTCCTTGATCACCCTGCGGAGGTCCGGCAGTATCGCCATCGTCTCCTCGGTGCTGCCGTAGACGGTCTCGTTGAAACACGACGGGGTGCCGGTGTGGCAAGCCACTCCGGTCTGCTCCACCCTGACGAGCAGCGTATCGCGGTCGCAGTCGACCTGTATGCTCTTGATCTTCTGCACGTGGCCGGACTCCTCGCCCTTCTGCCACTGGCACTGGCGGCTGCGGGACCAGAAGTGGGTGTATCCGGTGGCCTCCATGCGGTCCACCGCCTCCTGATTGGCCCACGCCACCATCAGGACCTCGTTTGTTATCCAATCCTGGACCACCACGGTGACCAGTCCCTTGTCGTCGAATTTGAGATCCTTCATCTTACCACGATCCCGTTGTCCTTCAGATATTGTTTGACCTGTCCCACCGTGTACTCCCCGTAATGGAAGATGGACGCGGCAAGAGCCGCGGTGGCGTCCGTCTCGCGGAACACTTCCAGTATATGCTCCATGTTGCCGCATCCGCCCGATGCGATGACCGGTATGTTCACTTCGGATGATATCGCCGCGGTGAGCGGTATGTCGTAACCGGTCTTGACGCCGTCGGCGTCCATCGATGTGAGCAGTATCTCCCCCGCCCCCAGGTCCTCGGCCTTCTTCGCCCATTCGACTGCGTCGATACCTGTCGGACGGGTGCCACCGTGGGTGTAGACCTCCCAGTGGTCCCCGGTGCGCTTGGCGTCGATGGCGACGACCACGCACTGCCTGCCGAAGCTCTCGGCGCATTCGCCGATGATTCCAGGATTCTTTACGGCGGCCGAGTTCACCGAGACCTTGTCCGCCCCGGCATTGAGCGCCTCCCTCATATCGGATACGCTTCCGATCCCGCCGCCGACGGTCAGCGGGATGAACAGCTTGCCGGCGGTCTCGGACACTATGTCGAGCATCGTCCTGCGGTGCTCGAGAGATGCGGAGATGTCCAGGAAGGTTATCTCGTCCGCACCCTGGGCCTCGTATTCCGTGGCCAGTTCCGGAGGGTAACCGACCTCCTTTAGACCATTGAAGTTGATTCCTTTGACGACCTTGCCGTCCTTGACATCGAGACACGGGATTATACGCCTTGTCAGCATCGGTCCACCTCCGTGACGACGCGGTCCTTGGTGCTGAGTTCGGTGTCGCGTACGCGCAGCGCCTCCTTCAGCGCCTTCCCCATGGACTTGAAAGAAGCCTCGATGATGTGATGGTCGTCGAAGCCCCTCATCACCACGACGTGGAGCGTGACCCCCGCACTCATCGCGAAGCTCCTCAGGAAGTGATGGTATATCGGATCGGGACACTCGAT
>JAFVET010000230.1 GCA_017475875.1 Candidatus Methanomethylophilaceae archaeon | reverse complement strand
GACGGCACACCGGCATCCGTGGCCGCAGACATCCGTCTGGGCAAAAACGATCCGGAGGGCGCAGCCGAACTGATGGGTTACGCGGAGAAGGCCGGGGCCACCTCCGTATGTACGCTGACATCTGCCCGCATCGCGCTCGCCAAGGGCGACAGGAGGATGGCCGCGATCCTGGCCGAGGAGTCGTATTCGATAGATCCGTCCGCCGACGGCCCTTACGAGGTATTGGAAGGGTTGCAGCCCGACCGCGGCTGGGCGGACAGGAGGATGGTGAACCGCATGATGTCCGGTGCCGACGCGGGAACCGGCGGAGGACCTCTCGCGGAGGCCTACCGCAGACTTTGCGTAGACGACATCGACGGGGTGAAGGCACAGATGGCCGCGGTCCCCGCGATGCTGACGACGTGCCCCGAGTACAGGCTACTGGCCGCACGCATCGAACTGGTGCGCGGCGACATGTCCGCTGCAAGAAGAGAATACCTCAAGGTGTGTTCCTCTACAGATTGTTCATATGTATTCTGCGAAACGGCCGAGCTCATGCTCATGGACGGCGACACGCAGGCCGCGCTCAGGACCCTGCAGTCCGCGAACGGCACCTCCCTCCGCGTCCTGAAGGACCGTGTGCTCGCCAATTCCAGATCCGGGGGCACCGAGCGTCTCCTCAAGGCCGTGGATTCGTACCTGGACAGCGAGTTCTCTGGGAAGAGGCAGTACCTGGAATGTGCGCTGATACTGCTCAACTCCCACATGCCCGACAAGGCGATGGACGTCCTGTTCCGTCTCGATTCCGACGCGGACGTACTCGTCCTCCGCTCCAAGTGCCTCAGCGATCTGAACGATTCTGACGAGGCACTGAAACTCGCGAAGGAGGCCGTCAGGAAGGATCCCCACGACGTGGGCGCGTTGGCCCAGAGGGGTAGGATGTACCTCCGGACCGGACGGAAGAAGAAGGCGTCCCGCGACTGCAGGAAGGCGATGGAGATGTCGGATTCGCCCGAGGCGCTAAGGTTCCAAGCAGAGATGTTCATCGCGGAAGGCAGGAACTCCGAGGCGCTGGAGGTCCTGGGCCGCATACTCTCGTCCGATCCCGGGAACACCGACGCGTTGCTCTCGATATCCGGTGAGATGGGGCGCAACGGCATGTCGGGGGATTCGGTCTCGATGTTCATGGCCGCCCTGGACAGCAATCCAGACCACAGGGACATCGTCGGTGCCGTGGGTGCCGTGATGGAGTCGGGCAGATACCGCGACGCGAGGGACCTCGCCATCAGGGCCGGACGCCGCTTCCCGGGGGAGACGGTCTTCGTGCGCCTCAAAGGCAACTGCGAGTACCAGTCCGGGGACTACGCTTCGGCCAGGGACACATATTCAGAGGCGGTCCGTATGGACCCTTACGACGCGGCGTCGTGGCATTCCAAGGGGATGGCCGAGGAGTCGATGGGGATGCTCGACGAGGCCGAGTCATCCTACGACCGCGCGGTGACGCTGGACCTCGGGGAATCGACGTACTGGGTATCCAAGGCGGCGGTCCAGGAGAAGAAGGGCGACGTCTACGGTTCCATGGAATCGTTGAACAGGGCGATAGAGCTTGATCCATCGTCGGTGCTTCCGATGGCGAGGAAGGCCGTCATGTTCGAGAGGGCCGGACGCCTCGACGAGGCGTTAGGGATAGTGGATATAGCGCTGGTAAGCGAACCCGGCGACGAGGACCTTTTGGAACTGCGCGGGAGGATCTCGGACGCGATCTCCGAAAAGGAGGAGGTGGTGCAACATGCCACCGCCAAGAAGAGGAGCAAGTCATCTGCCCCTATAGAGGTGAGGAGGAACGCCGAGAAGGTGCTCAGGCGCGCCTACATCACCAAGACACCGTTCGACGACGAGGACCTCCTCGATTCCGTTGGTCTGGAAGGAAAATCCCGGGACGAAGTGCTCGCATACCTGAAAGAAGAATTGGAATACGGAGCCATCGACGTGGGGTCCGAGGAATACAGGACGATGGAGGAGGCGTCGAACCGTGCGGTTAAAAAGTTGCAGTATCGCACCCTTTCACAATCAGATATCCCGGACCTCGCATCGCTCTTCATGACCTCGGGTCTGAAGGACGTCGAGGACGTCAGGCTCCTGAGGGCATATATCAGGTCGGCGATGGCTTCCGGTGGTGCTGGGGTGTCCGACGAGAGGCTCGCGGAACTCAAAGCGGAGAAAATCAAAGGGAAATCGTTGTACGATCTGATGGCAGCATCCGACCTCGGCGTGCACGAGGCGTCAGCCCTGCTGCGTCAGTAATCCCTCATCTCGGACTTCATGAACTCGCGCAGGAGACATGTCGCGTAGTTGCCCTTGGGCAATCCGAAAGAGAGTTTGTAGGAATCTTCGGAGAACTCCGCCTTCAGGTCCTTCACGGGACAGATGACCTCCCTGCGGCTGCCTTTGGAACTGCACCTCGGAAGTTCGGGTATCTCGAAGTCCTCCCTTTCGAGCTTGTGCGACTCCACCACGCGGTTCTCGATCTCACCCATTGCCCCCTGGGCCAGCACGCTGTCCGATCCGAACAGGGATATGGACACGTAGGCGCGGCGGGAGCGGACCTGACGTATCACGAGGTCGATGTTGCGAGACGTGACCAGAACAGGGTTCTCATGGTCGGGATTACCGTTCTGGTCCATGGGAACCACCATGTCCCCTTCGACCGGGAGGTTCAGGGGCAGACCCTCGTCCATCCTTATGCTGAGCATCTCGTTGAAAAGGTACGACTGGTAGGCGTGGACGAACATCATCTGGAGGTTGTACGGCAGGATCGACAGCGCACCGACCCAGTCCTCCGGGTCTTTGGCGAGCACACCGGCCATCGTCTTCTCGAACGACATGGCCTCGGGCATGGCCTTCATGGCGCTTTCCCAGTCCTCGCAGCCTTCGAGCGACCTGCGTACCGACGACACGTCGGCCTCCTCCTCTTCCGTAGTGTAACAGACGTACGTGCGCACGGCGCCTTCGAAGTCCCCGCGGACGATCCTCTCGCCGACCAGGTGGGTGACGGGGCGGACGGCCCCGAACCTCTGCACTCCGAAGTAGTTGGGGAACCCTCCGACGGAACCTATCTGTTCGACGTCAGCTTCGACGAGCTCCCTCGCCCTGTCCATCGGGACGGAGCAGTCGCGGACAGTGATCTCGAACTCGTTGCCCAGAAGGTCACCGAT
>JAFVET010000229.1 GCA_017475875.1 Candidatus Methanomethylophilaceae archaeon | reverse complement strand
GGACGAAGAAGGTCGAGAGCATCCTCGACAGGTCTCTCCTCCCCCACCTGGGAGACACCGAGGCCGACCGTATGAAGAAGGCCATCTTCCTCGGCCGTGTCGCCCGTACCGTCCTGGAGCTCTCCCTCGGGAAGAGGAAGGAGGACGACAAGGACCACTACGCCAACAAGAGGCTCAAGCTGTCCGGCGACCTCATGGAGGACCTTTTCAGGACCAGCTTCAGCAGCCTGATGAAGGACCTCAAATACCAGCTCGAGAGGAACTGGGGAAGGAAGAAGACCGACATCAACATCGCCGCGTCCATCCGTCCCGACCTCCTGACGCACAAGCTCCTCCACGCCCTCGCCACCGGTAACTGGGTCGGCGGCCGTGCGGGAGTGTCCCAGCTCCTCGACCGTACCTCCAACCTGTCCGCGATGTCCCACCTCAGGAGGGTCACGTCCTCGCTGACCAGGTCCCAGCCCCACTTCGAGGCCCGTGACCTGCACCCCACGCAATGGGGCAGGCTGTGTCCGTCCGAGACCCCCGAAGGTCAGAACTGCGGTCTGGTGAAGAACACCGCGCTCATAATCGACGTTTCCAAGGGTTCTCCCGAGGCCGATGTCAAATGGATGCTCCGCGAGTCGGACCTCGAATCCGTCAAGAGCGGCACCGGTTCCCGTGTGTTCGTCAACGGGGACCTCGTCGGTGTCCACCGTGACGCCGCCAAACTGGTCAACGACATAAGGGAGCGCAGGCGCCTCGGACTCATCACCGACGTCATCAACATCCGTTACGACGAGGAGATGGGCGAGGTCATCATCAACTGCGACGAGGGACGTCTCAGAAGGCCCCTGCTCATCGTCAAGGACGGGAAGCTCGCCCTCACCTGGAGGCACATCGAAGGCATCCGCGAGAACAAGATCCACTGGAACGACCTGTTCCGCGAGGGCATCATCGAATGGCTCGACGCCGAAGAGGAGGAGGATGCGCTCATCCTCGTCGAACCCTACGACGTCCCAAGCAGGTGCCCCTGCTGCGGTCACGCCCTGTCCCCTACCGATGTCGACTGGAGGAACGTCGGCAAGGCCGAGGACGCGGAGCTCCTGTGCAAATGGTGCGGCGACAAGTTCTACGTGCCGACCAAGCTCGACAAGCGCTACACGCACATGGAGATCGACCCCATGGTCATCCTGGGAATCGCCTCCGGTATCGTTCCGTATCCCGAACACAACTCCGCGCCCCGTGTCACCATGGGTGCGGGTATGGGTAAGCAGGCCCTGGGTATACCCACGTCCAACTACCGTATCAGGCCCGACACCAGGGGACACCTGATGCAGTACCCCCAGGTCCCGATGGTCCAGACACAGACCATGCAGTTCATGGGTTACAGCCACAGGCCCGCAGGGCAGAACTTCTGCATAGCCGTCCTCTCCTACCACGGATACAACATCGAGGATGCGCTCGTGATGAACAAGAGCTCCGTCCAGAGGGGTCTCGGCAGGTCCACCTTCATGAGGTCCTACCGTACCGAGGAGCGTCACTACCCCGGCGGTCAGGAGGACCACATCCAGATCCCGCAGACCGAGATCGTGGGTGCCCGTGCGGACGCTGCGTACGCGTCCCTGGGCGAGGACGGTCTCATCTACCCCGAGGCCGAGGTCAAGGGATCGGACGTCCTCATCGGAAAGACATCCCCTCCGAGGTTCCAGGAGGAGGACACCGACTTCCTCAACCCCCAGAAGAGGAGGGAGACGTCGGTCACCGTCAGGCACGGAGAGAAGGGATACGTCGACTCCGTCATGATCACGGAGTCCGAGAACGGATCCAGGCTGGTCCGCGTCAAGGTCAGGGACCAGAGGATCCCCGAACTGGGTGACAAGTTCTGTTCCAGGTTCGGACAGAAGGGTGTCATCGGAAGGCTAGTGGACCAGTGCGACATGCCGTTCACGTCCGCGGGCATCACCCCCGACCTCGTCGTCAACCCCCACGGTATCCCGTCCCGTATGACCATCGGTCACGTGCTCGAGATGATCGCGGGCAAGGTCGGAGCCATGGAGGGACGCATCATCGACGGTACCGCGTTCTCCGGAGAGAACGAGCTGTCGATACGCGACGGACTCGTCAGGAACGGGTTCAGGGACACCGGGAAGGAGATCATGTACGACGGTGTGACCGGCCGCATGATCGAGGCCGACGTCTACACCGGTGTGATCTTCTACGAGAAGCTGCACCACATGGTCAGCGGAAAGATGCACGTCAGGTCCAGGGGTCCGGTCCAGATCCTCACCAGGCAGCCTACCGAGGGACGTTCCAGGCAGGGAGGTCTCAGGTTCGGAGAGATGGAGCGTGACTGTCTCATCGGTCACGGTGCCGCGATGGTCATCAAGGACCGTCTGCTCGACGAGTCCGACGGTACGCAGCAGTACATCTGTGGCAACCCCAAGTGCGGGCACATCGCCATCATGGACCGTCACGGTTCGCTCTACTGCCCCGTGTGCAAGAACAACACCAACATCTACCTCGTTCAGACATCCTATGCGTTCAAGCTCCTGATGGACGAACTGCTGTCGCTTGGTGTCGCAATGAGGCTTCAACTGGAGGATTTGAGATGATGACCAACCGCGGAATCACAAAGAGGATCGGGTCGATCAAGTTCTCGTGCGTCTCCCCTGACGAGATCAGGAGGATGTCCGCGACCAAGATCATCACCGCAGACACCTACGACGACGAAGGGTTCCCCATCGAGATGGGACTGATGGACCCCCACATGGGAGTCATCGAACCCGGACTCAGGTGCAGGACCTGCGGATGCAAGGTGGACGAGTGTCCCGGACACTTCGGTCACATAGACCTCGCCATGCCCGTCATACACGTCGGGTTCATCAAGGACATCAAGCTACTCCTGGAATCCACCTGCTGCCAGTGCGGGCGCCTCATGCTCAGCGCCGAGCAGATCAAGCTGAGCAGGGAGAAGATGGAGCGCATGGAGGAGTTGGGCGGAGGCACGATGGACGTCAAGCAGCTGTCCAAGGAGACCGCCAAGGACGCTTCCGGAAAAGGTATCTGCCCCTACTGCGGCGCGGAACAGATCAAGATCAAACTCGACAAACCCACCACGTTCAGGGAGGTCGAGGACAACCACAAGCTGACCCCCAAGGAGGTCCGCGAGAGGCTGGAGAACATCCCCGACGAGGACCTCATCACCCTGGGAATGGACCCGCAGACCTGCAGGCCCGAATGGATGGTCCTCACGGCCCTCGCCGTGCCCCCCGTCACCGTCAGGCCCTCGATCACCCTCGAGTCCGGAGACAGGTCCGAGGACGACCTGACGCACAAGCTCGTCGACGTCCTGAGGATCAACCAGAGGCTCAGGGAGAACCGCGACTCCGGTGCCCCCCAGCTCATCGTGGACGACCTGTCCGAGCTGCTCCAGTACCACGTCACCACCTACTTCGACAACCAGACCTCCGGCATCCCGCCCGCGAGGCACAGGTCCGGACGTCCGCTCAAGACCCTCGCCCAGAGGCTCAAGGGTAAGGAGGGACGTTTCAGATCCAACCTGTCCGGTAAACGTGTCAACTTCTCGTCCCGTACGGTCATCTCCCCCGACCCGTTGCTCAGCATCAACGAGGTCGGTGTGCCCATATTCGCGGCCAGGGAGCTCACTGTGCCCGTCCACGTCAACGAGCACAACATCGACAAGATCCGCGAGATGATCATCCGCGGACCCGAGCACGACGAGTCCGAGCCCTACCAGGCCGGTGTCAACTACATCATCCGTTCCGACGGGAGGAAGATCAGGGTCACGAACAAGAACGCGGCCGATGTGGCGGAGTCCCTCGAGGTAGACTACACCGTCGAGAGACAGCTGGTCGACGGCGACGTGGTCCTCTTCAACAGGCAGCCTTCGCTGCACAGGATGTCCATGATGGCCCACAGGGTCAGGATCATGGCCGGACACACCTTCAGGTTCAACCTCTGCGACTGTCCCCCGTACAACGCGGACTTCGACGGAGACGAGATGAACCTCCACGTGCTGCAGTCCGACGAGGCCCGTGCCGAGGCGCGCATCCTGATGCAGGTCCAGGAGAACATCCTGTCCCCCAGGTACGGAGGACCGATCATCGGTGCCATCCACGACCACATCACCGGAGCCTACTTCCTGACGCACAACGACCCCCACTTCGACAAGTTCGAGGCCGCACACATAATGAACAAGCTCGCGGACGTGGAGATGCCCGAACCGCTGGTCGGCGAGGACGGAAAGCCCTACTGGTCCGGGAAGCAGCTCTTCTCGACCGTTCTGCCCAAGGACTTCCAGACCACGTTCAAGGCCAACATCTGCCAGAACTGCCCTGTATGTAAAAAGGAGCAGTGCGAGTACGACGCGTACGTCAAGATCCGTGAGGGTAAGCTCCTCTGCGGTACCATCGACGTGAAGGGTATCGGTAACAGCAAGGGGAAGATCCTCGACCGTATCGCCCGTGACTACGGGTCGGACGAGGCCACCAAGTTCATCAACCGCGTCACCAGGCTCGCCCTCGGCGCCATCATGAACCACGGGTTCAGCACCGGTATCGGGGACGAGGACATCCCCGCCGAGGCGGCCCTGCAGATCAACAACTACAGCCAGGAATGTATCGACCAGGTGACCAACCTCGTCGAGTCCTACCGCGACGGCACCCTGGACCAGATGCCAGGACGTTCCCTCAGGGAGACCCTCGAGGTGAACGTGATGAAGGTCCTGGGAGACGCGCGTGACCAGGCGGGACGTATCGCTGGTAAGCACCTCGGTATGTCCAACCCCGCGGTCATCATGGCCAAGTCCGGAGCCCGTGGATCCATGCTCAACCTGTCACAGATGGCGGGTTGCGTGGGTCAGCAGGCCGTCCGTGGAGAGAGGCTGTCCAGAGGCTACTGGAACAGGACGCTCCCCCACTTCGAGAAAGGGGACCTCGGCGCCTACGCCAGGGGATTCTGCTCCAACTCGTACAAGTCCGGTCTCTCCCCGACCGAGTTCTTCTTCCACGCGATGGGAGGAAGGGAGGGTCTGGTCGATACCGCCGTCAGGACGTCCAGGTCCGGTTACATGCAGAGGAGGCTCGTCTCCGCTCTGGAGGACCTCAAGCTGACCGCCGACGGCACCGTCAGGAACACCATAGGCACCGTCATCCAGTTCAAGTACGGAGAGGACGGGGTGGATCCCGCCAGGACCGTGCGTGGAAAGGCGATCGACCTCGACGACCTGTTCGCCGAGGTGCTCGGCGACAAGGCCGAGGAACTGCTCCACATCGACACCAAGGACGTCGGAGGCGACTACGGCTCGCTCGAGAAGGACGAGATGGAGTTCACCGAGGAGGAAGAGTCCGAGGACTACGAGAACGACTTCGAGGAATACGGAGACGGAGGTGAGTGATATGGCATTGAAGGATACCCGCAGGGCGTTGCTCAACAGGGGGATCAGCGAAGAGACCGCATCGATCCTCCTCAAGACCTACCACACCCTCAGCTCCATAAGCGCCGCAAGCGTGGAGGAGCTGACCGCGCTCGGACTCATGGACGAGGAGGCCCAGTCCGTCCTGTCCAAGATCGGAAAGAGGCCCGCCGTCTCGTCCACCAGGGCCAAGAAGGTCGTCGAGGAAGAGGTCGCACCCGAACCCATGGAAGAGGTCACGAACTTCTACCAGTACAACGAGGGCGAGCTCCGTCTCAAGCGCATCGCCGAGGAGAACGGTGTCGAACTCCCCATGAAGATCCTCGTGGACATCGCGGCCCGTATCAAGAACGCCGATCTCGACGACGAGATCTGCAAGAAGCTGATCGTGAGGGCGGGGGAGATGTACCGCTCCCACCTCATGGACCAGAACGAGTCCGCCGGAGTCATGGCCGCCCATTCGCTCGGAGAGCCCGGTACGCAGATGAACATGCGTACCTTCCACTACGCGGGAGTCGCGAACATCAACGTCACACAGGGTCTGCCCAGGTTGATCGAGATCGTCGACGCCAGGCGCGTCCCGAGCACACCGTCCATGGAGATCCCCCTGAAAGGGGTCGCCACCCAGGACGAGGCCTACGCCAGGAAGGTCGCATCCGAGATCGAGATGACGACGCTCCTGGATGTCGCGTCCATCGAGACGGACATAACCAACATGAGGCTCATCATCAACCCCGACATCCGCAAGATGGAGGCCAAGGGGATCGATATCGACATGATGGCGGACCGCCTGAACAAGGTGAAAGCCGTCCGCAACCTTGTCGAGAAGATGGATTTCGATATCGTGGTCACCGCCGACGAGTACTCCTACAAGAGGCTCCAGACGATGTACGACGCGATAAAGAACGCGAAGATCAAAGGAATCGACGGGATCACCAGGGCCGTTTTGTCCAAGACCGACGGATACTGGAAGATCATCACCGAGGGGAGCAACCTGAGGGAGGTCCTCAAGGTGGAGGGCGTCGACGCCGAGAGGGTCATGACCAACAGCATCCTGGAGGTCGCGGACGTGCTCGGTATCGAGGCTGCGAGGAACTCGATCATCCACGAGGCCATGGGTACTCTGGGTGAGGCGGGTCTCGACGTCGACGTAAGACACATCATGCTTGTCGCGGACCTGATGACCAACGACGGATACGTCAAGGCCATCGGAAGACACGGAGTATCGGGGAGGAAGTCCTCGGTTCTAGCCAGGGCCGCGTTCGAGATCACGGCTGCACACCTGTTGCATGCCGCGATGGTGGGAGAGGTGGACCACCTTGAGGGAGTCACCGAGAACATCATCGTCGGTCAGCCGGTCACGCTAGGTACCGGTGCTGTAAACCTTATTTACTCGCCCAAGAAGGGGGATGAACAATGAGTGATGAAAAGATTGACATCAGCAAGGCATTGAAGTCGGCTATAAACACAGGAAAGGTAGAGTTCGGAGTGTCCCAGACCTGCAAGGCGGTCAAGGACGGAAAGGCGCAGATGGTCATCCTGTCCAGGAACTGCCCCTCCGAGGAGCTCAAGGGTGACCTTGGGGTCAAGGTCCACGTATACAACGGAAACAACATGGAGCTCGGTGCCCTCTGCGGTAAGCCCTTCTCCGTTTCTGCCCTGGTCATCATCGACAAGGGTAGCTCCAACATCTTAACGCTGTGAGTAACATGTCGGCAGATATCGTACTTACCGAGGACACCCTGCGGTACATCTCGCTGTTCGAACAGATCGCGAGGGCGAACGCCATCGACTGTATGGACACCGAGGACAAGCTCGTCTTCGTCGTCGAGAAGGGTCAGGGCAACATCGCCGTAGGGAAGAAGGGGGAGCACGTGATAAAGCTCAAGGAGAAGACCGGGAAGAACATCCAGGTCGTGGAGTATTCCGACGATCCAGAGCAGTTCGTCAAGAACGTGTTCCACATCTACGGACCTCAGAAGGTCGTTATCGAGCAGCGCGGAAACATCACCCACGCTACGGTGACTGTCGATCCCAAGCTCAAGGGCCGTGCAATCGGAAAGGCCGGAAAGAATCTGCGCATCGCCAGGGACATCGTGAACAGGCATCACGAAATCCAGAGCATAAGCGTGGATTGATCCCCCGCCGACCTCCGATCACGGTTGGGATTAACACAAACTCCCCTCAGTCTCTTCTGAGGGGAGTCCTTTCCACTTCCAGACCGTCCTTTGTGGGGTACCTCTCGGACAGGTAACACTCGTAGGACAGGTCTCCGTATATCTTCTCGAGGATCCAAGGAGCGACCTCTATCTTTCCGTCACCGACGGCCATCATTGCTTCTGGAACACCATGTGCCAGCAGTTCTTTTTTGGCCTTCTCCGTGTCCTTGGCGTAGATCAGACCGTGGAGCAGTGTCCCGTCCTCGGTGACCTGTTGGTAAGGCGTCTTCGAGCGTTCCGCCATGCGGATGAGCCTGCGTCTCAGCTGGACCCCGTCCTTGAAGGGCGACGAGCAGAAATGGACCGGGGCCTTGCGGTTGTCCCTCATCACTTTGAGAGCGGTCTCGGCCGAACCCGAGACGGCAGCGGAGACCTCGTCGCGCACAGAGAAACCGTGCTCGTCCATCATGTGCCAGTTGCTTTCCGAGAACTCCAGTTCGTTCAGGTTGACGAACTTGACTCCGACTTTTACGGCATAGGCCACGAGGGCGTCCAACTCCTTCTCGGCACCGGGGAGTGCGGGTACCTCGATACCGACGTCTATGCGGAGTCTGGAAACCGTTTCCGCCAGTTTGGAGCCCTCCATGTGGGACCAGTCCTCCGGGCGGGGGTGGAAACGGATCTCGTCGAGTCCCGCCTCCTGCAGTGCCAGAGCCTTGTCGGGATCTATCGTGGCGGTGTAGAGGTGGATGTGGTGGCTGGGACCGAAGCGGTCCTTGAGGAGGCGGATGTAATGTAGGGTGCGGTCCATGCAGACGAGCGGGTCCCCACCGGTTATCCCGGTGCCGGTCGCGTCCATGGATTCGGCTTCGGCTATGATCTCCTCGTCCGAAGTCACACGCCCTTCGTTGGCGTAGACGACGTCGAGTCCCTTCTTCTCGAGCGAGACCGGGCAGTAGAAGCAGTTCCAACCGCATTTC
>JAFVET010000228.1 GCA_017475875.1 Candidatus Methanomethylophilaceae archaeon | reverse complement strand
ATACCCTCGCCCTGGTGCAGAAGGCGATGAGCGGGAAGGACCGACACCGCGTCCTCGGCGTCCGGTGCCCCGATGAACACCGAAGGCACGAAATCGACGAACGAATGGACGACGGAGGCCGACATAATACAACAGGACACGGCGATCCTGCTCCCGTCGTCACCCAGGAACGCCATGGCCGAGGCCAGAGACGGGTACACCGCGAGCATCACCGAGGCCAACGTGTTCACGTGTATTCCCGGCACCAAGCCGCTGAACGTCCCCATCGCGGCACCCAGTAGCGCCATCAGGATACAGAAGAGAAAGAGGAGAGGGTCCACGCGGGACCCTCGCGGAATCGGTTTAAGAGTTTGACTGTCTACTTTCGGTCTGCTCGGTTGCGGGCGAAGTGCTCGCGGGAGTACTTCAGAGCCTCGATCACGGGCAGGGGCTCGCCGAGAAGGAACGTCTCGAGCGCCCCTCCGCCGGTGCTGATGTAGGAGAACTTGTCGGCCAGGTCGAACCTCTCGGCCGCGCCTCCCGTGTGTCCGCCGCCGATGACGGACTGTCCCCCGTTGGAGACCATGGCGTCCATGAGCCCACGGGTGCCGACCTCGAAGCCCTGCTTCTCGATCATACCTGCGGGACCAGACATGAAACAGGTCTTCGACGAGAGGATCACCTTGCGGAACTTCTCGATGGACGCGTCCCCTATGTCGAGGGCGGGCTCGGCCGTCGGGAGGTCGCCTATGTTGACCGATACGCGCTTCCCGTCGCGCTCCACCGCGACGTCCACCGGGAGCAGGACCCTCTGGCCGTACTTCGCGAGCACGTCCTTCGCGGCCTGGAGGTTCTCGTCGGTCAACTCAGACTCCAGCACCTTCTTGCTCGCCTCGCCTATGTCCACGCCCCTCGCCAGGAGGTAGGCGTTGCCTGCCAGCCCCTGCAGGATGACGGAATCCGCCATGCCGCTCTCGAGCACGTGGTCGATCATCTCGGAGACGTCGCCGAACTTGGCGCCGCCCAGGATGAACACGGACGGCCTGGCCGGGTTGGCGAAGATCGCGTTCAGTGCGAACATCTCCTTGGCCATGAGCCTCCCGGACGCCGACGGGACCTTTACAGGGAACCCTACCAGCGAGCACTGGGAACGGTGGGACGCGCCGAATGCATCGCACACATAATAGTCTATCAGCGGGGCGAGGGTCTTGACGATCTCCCCCTCGGAATGCATGAACATGTCGCCCTTGGCGGTCTCGCTGTCCAGAGAACGCACGTTCCCTAAAAGAACAACATCGCCGGGCTTCGCGTCCTTTATGGCTTTGATGGCCTCGTCTCCGATGACGTCGTCCACGTACTTAACGGGGGCCATTATGTGCATCGCGAGACGCTCCGCGTGCTGCTGGAGGGGGATGAAGTCCCAACCTCCCTTGCGGCTCTGGTGCGCCAGTATGATGACCTTGGCGTGTTTTCCCTTGAGCTCCCTAACGGTCGGGACGATCCTCCTTATACGGGTGTCGTTGACGATCTTCAGGTCCTTCTTGTCGAGGGGGCAGTTGATGTCCACACGCAGAAGGACGGTCTTGTCGCGGTAATCGAAGTCCTCGAGTGTGTTGAACTGTTTGTCCGTCTTCCCCACCTCAGTTGTTGGATATCCCTAGGGAGGCGTTGGTCTTCCTGACGGATTTCTCCGGATCCTGCTCCATCTTGCACATGGATCTGATGCAATCGATGTTCTCCGGGATCACGTCCGACTCCTGGTGGACGGCCTGGTAGTAGTAGAGGGTGTCTCCGACGACCTTGACGCCGTCCCTCCACACGCAGATCTCGTACATGTCTGCGCGGTCGCGGCTCAGATCCTTCGCCAGCTCCATGATCTGGGCGGTGCTCTTGATGCCCTCGCGGCTGTCGATGAGCCTGACGCGGGGCGACTTCGACATTATATCTATTATGTCCTCGGTCGTGGGCTGTCCCTCAAGGTGCGCCACGACGGTGTGGACGTGCATGAGGGTGGTCGAGGCTTTGATGGCCATGGTGCTGATGTTCAGCCAGGGCATGATGCTCTGGACATCGGGACCGTGGTGGGTCGGCAGCTTGACGGAGGGCTCGAGGCCGTTGATGGGTCCGGCTTTTGAATCCCCTGGATCGGCAGCGCGCCTGACGATGGTGACGTAGGCGTCCTTGATCCTGTATTTCCTGTCGATGGGCGCGAGGGTCCTGAGGAGGCCGGTGGTGTTGCACGAGACGACCCTCGAGAGCGGGGCGCCCCATGATTCCGAATAGTTGGCCGTGGAGTTGAAGGACACGCCCGTGAGGCTGTGGTCCTCTCCTCCCTGGAATATCGCCTTGACCCCTGCGGCGCGGTACTTGTCGCGGTAGAACTCCCCGAAGTCCCCGGGTGTGCAGTCGACGACGATGTCCGCCTTGGAGATCATGTCGTCGATGTTCCCTGCGACCTTGATGCCGGCGTCCTCGAACGCCTTCTGGTTCCCTTCGGGAACGTAAAGCGGGAAACCTTTGAGGACTGCGACCTGGGCCTCGTAGTTCGGGCGGGTCTTCGTGACCCCGATGAGCTCCATGTCGTCCTGCAGGCTTACAGCCGATGCTACCCTTTTTCCGATGGTCCCGAAACCGTTGACCGCGACTTTGATCCTTTCCATGGTCGATTACCTGGGAACGCAAGTGCATTTAGTAGATAAGGGATTTCGTATCTATCCGCTCATAATATTT
>JAFVET010000227.1 GCA_017475875.1 Candidatus Methanomethylophilaceae archaeon | reverse complement strand
CTTGCCGAGCACCTCGCAGTTCCTGGTCATTTCGTCAGCATTCAGTTTGGCGGAGAACAGGTCCAAGGTGACGATCGGGATCCCCGCCTTGGCCATGTTGTCTATGCTCTCCTGGGTGACCATCCCGTATGTTATGCACCAATACGGGACGAACACCGCGTCGGGTTTCAGCGACGCGACGGTCTCCCAATTAAAGGAGGCGTCCAGGAATGAACCGACTGGCGTCTTCTTCGAGAAGTCCATGCCCGCGTTCGTCCACATGTCGAGGAAATCCGGGTACATCTCGCGGAGGTTGCTGTCGTAACCCACCAGGATGTCACCGTAATCCTTCCCGGCGATGGACGCGATGAGCGTCATAAGTCCGGCGTCGCCGCACACCACCCTCTCGAGAGGGACCTGAAGCCGGACCTCGTTGCCGGCCATGTCGGTTACGGTCAACGTTTCCTTTTCAACCGTGGTCTTGTCATCGTTGTTGCCGCTAGTGATGGCGAAAACCGCCACGGCGGCGACTATTATCACAGCGATGACAGCCACCAGAGCAATCACTTTTTTATCCATCATACCACCGAAATGATGTATGGATGGCTAATCCCACCGACTCTTTATTTAACCGTGACTAAAAATTACAAATAATGGGGTCTTTTTATCTTTGACAAATCGGTGAGACGGATGAAGGCGCTGCTCCACAACAATTTCCAGATCACACCGTTCGAATCCGGATTCAAATATTCCGTGAGCGGGCCGGATGGATCCACCGATGTGATGAACTACCTGTTCGAGGAGGGGTTCATCGTGAACCACATGGTCTCTGACATGAGCAGGTTCACGAACGAGAACCACATCGGTCAGATGAACTACATCATGATCGACTGCACGGTTCGCGGAAGGATGGTCGTGGAGCACGACCAGGGGCACCTTTCCCTGTCGCCCGGAAGCGTCGTCGTATATCGTCCGGTGACCGTGCAATCGTCCATGACCGTCCATACCAAGGAATACGAATCCATCACCATCGGCATCGACCTGGGCGGGTACCACACCCCCGGGAATTCCTGCGCTGAAGAAGACGGAACCGTCCAAAGGTTCGTGGACCGGTACGGGGACACGCGGTTGTGGCCTCTGGAGATGCCGAACAGGTCGATGTCGGACGTCATGGCCATCAGGAAACTCCTGGACCGTCCTGAGACGAGGCAACAGGTCCATGTGCTCGTCAACGACATCTTGGGCGACCTGACCGGATCCGTCTCGGAACGCCCCAAAGAGATGGTTCTGGCGGGATCCGCAGAGAATGAGGACAGACTGTACGGGGAGATCGCTTCCAGCCTCGACCGCCCGTGCAACATCCAAGAAGCGTGTCGTAGTCTTGGCATGGACAGATACAACATCTGCTCCTCTTTCTCGAAGGTGTACGGTGACACCCCCTACGCTTTCCACAAGCATCAAAGATTGCTCGACGCATCGGGCGACCTGGTTTTGGGCGACGAAACGATCGGGAAGATCGCCGAAGAATGTGGTTTCCATAAGGAAGACAAGTTCGCGAAGGAATTCCAGAAGCTGTTCGGTTGCACACCGAGGCGGTTCAGGGACGGGTACCGCGAATTGTTCGGAAGATACGACGACCTCGACCACGCATAATGACCGTCTTGCGGACATGGTCGGACGTCGAAAGACGTCCTGAAACAATTATAATGGTCATGATGAAAGAGGACCCCGGGCCAAACCGACCCGAGGTCCAAATGTACCGACGCTTCGCACCGAACCGTACGGGGTCGGGAACAGGTTTCACGCTTCCTGATACCAGATCGAGTAAAGGGTCACCTCGGCAGGGAGGCGCTGGTCCTCCATGCCCCAGTACATCGGCAGGTCCTGGACGGTCTCCCCGTCCTGGGACCGGGCTTCCTGGTGCGGATCAGTTCGCGCCAGTCCTCCTTGAACACGTATTCGCGGACCTGTACCACCTTTCCGTGCACGTTTTTGCTCACGGTCCGGGAATCCAGGAGCCTGCGGGCCCAGTTGCAGACGAATTGGTGGCTGACCCCCAGGAGCTTGGCCGCGGAACGGTACGTGCGCCCCCTCCCCACCAGGTCGGCGGCCTTGTACCGGAGGCTCTGCCTCTCGTCCTCAATCTTTTTAAACCGCCTCTGTTCTCTCTTGCCTGGACTCTTTTTGGTCGTGGCAAAACACATCAAAGGGTCCGCTTCTTATCATGGCATCGGAAAATCCTGCCTTTACTCAGTTGTCAACATAATTGCTTATAAAGACACGTTCATCGAATCTGGCTGACGCGGAGCCAGGTGATTTCACCACAATTTATGAAACCTCCGACACATAATATCGGATTATACCGCCAAGACCGGGCAACAATTTAATACCATGAGGTTCCGGGTCGTCAAATACCCGAAACTGCTGGCTGGACTGAATCAAATCGTTCTTATAGGATATCGCGAATGTTGAAAACGCATGGATGTAAGCGTAGCGATGCTCACCCTTCTCGCCGGCATAGGCGTGTTCCTAATCGCTTGCACCATGGTCAGCAACAACCTCGAGTCGGTCTGCAGCGACCGTCTCAAGAGCCTGTTCTCCCGTATCTCCGACAACAAGCTGGCCGGGGTCGGCATCGGAGCCGTAGGCACAGCAGCCATCCAGAGTTCCGGAGCGACGACCGTCCTGGTGATCGGTTTCGTCAACACCGGGATCATGTCCCTGACGCTCGCCGCCGCCGTCATCTACGGAGCGAACATAGGTACCACGATCACCGCACAGATCGTCGCGTTGGGAATGTTCGGCGACGGCACCCTCACGATGACCGTCATATTCTCGGCCCTCGCGGGAGTCGGGGCGTTCGTCTCCCTGTTCGCCAAGAAGGACTTCACCAAGAAGATGGGTGCCATAATCGCAGGTTTCGGACTGCTGTTCGTCGGACTCGAGATGATGAGCGGGTCGATGTCCGACTTCGCGGAGCTGGACTCCGTCAAGGAGTTCCTCGCCGGAATCAAAAACGTGATCGTTCTGGTCCTTGTGGGTGCCGGGCTGACGGCGATCATCCAGAGCTCGTCAGTCATGACGTCTGTGGCCATCGCCATGCTGTTCACCGGCCTCATCGACCTGGAGCAGGGGATATACCTTACGATGGGATCCAACATAGGGTCGTGCGTTGTCGCGATCCTGGCCGCGCTGTCCGGAGGCCTGAACGCCAAACGTACCGCGCTGATACACCTGCTCTTCAACGTGATAGGTGTGATAATCTTCGTCACCGCCGGGTTCGTAATGGGTGCGGTCACTGGTGGATCTACCACATTCGCGACGATATTCGAATCTCTCTTCCCAGGGATACCCCAGACCCAGCTCGCGATGTTCCACACGATATTCAACGTGATCACGGTCATCATCATGCTGCCGCTCACCAGCCGTCTCATCTCCCTGGTGACCAGGGTCCTGCCAGAGAAGGGGGAGCCGAACCTTGCGGAGGACGGCCCCCGCCTGTACTACATAAACAACTACATGCTCCGTACACCGTCGATCGCGATACTCGAGGTGAAGAACGAGATAGTCAACATGTCCCGCATCGCGATGGAGAACTTCCATCTGTCCTGCGAGATGGCCCGCACCCTGGACTTCAGCAGGAGGAAGGAGTTCGACGCCAACGAGGAGGAACTCGACTTCCTCAACAAGGAACTGACCCATTTCCTGGTCAAGCTCTCAAACACGGACCTCAACTCCCGCGACAACATGTACGTATCGACCTCGTTCCACACCATTTCCGACCTTGAAAGGGTCGGTGACTATGCCGAGAACATTGTGGAATACGTCAGCAGGCTCGAGAGGCAGGGGGAGGACTTCTCCGAAGGAGCCAAGAAGGAGATAGAGGAGGCGGAGAACCTGGTGACCGAACTGTACGAGCGCATCCTCTATGCTTATGTTAACGAGGACGAGGCGGCCCTCGAAGAGGCCTACGAGATCGAGGAGAGGATCGACGAGGCCACCGACAAGATGTCAGAGACCCATATCCACAGGCTCAACGAAGGCACTTGTTCGATAGCCGCCGGAACCGAGTTCCTCGCCTTGGCTTCCGACACGGAAAGGATCGCGGACCACCTCATCAACATGGGCAAGATGATCCGCGAGTACAGGGTCAAGCCCGAACCGGTCAAGCGTCCCCAGGAGACCGCTTCCTGAGGTGCACGGGTTCGGATCCGTTTACAGTTTCTACAGGTTCGTGCGAGTACAGCATCGCCGACATCGTCACCACAGCCACAGATCCGATGTTGTGGACCAGCGCACCCACCATGGGGCCGATCGACCCGGTCACCGCCAACGCGGTCGCGGCGATGTTCAGTGCGAGTGACACCGCTATACCGACATGGACCACCTTCATCGCGGTACGGCACATCCCGACGCACCTGACCACCGACCCGGGATCGTCGTTCAAGAGGACGACGTCCGAAGACGATACCGCGATGTCACTCCCCTTGCCGCCCATCGCGAAACCGACGTGCGCCCTGCGGAGGGCAGCCGCGTCGTTGACTCCGTCGCCCACCATCCCGACCACATGGTCCCTGCACATCCGGTCGACCACGTTCAGCTTGTCGTCGGGCATGCACTCCCAGACCACGTCGTCGGTACCGACGGTGCCTGCGACGGACACCGCGGCCTCCTTGGAGTCGCCGGTGACCAGATACACCCCTACGCCCATGGCGCGAAGGGCCCCCACCGCACGGGCCGAGGTCTCCTTCAACGTGTCCGAGAGCACGGCGATTCCCACCGCCCTCCCTGCGGAGGCGATCAGCACGACCATGTTGCCTTGGCGATACTCGTCGGATATCGCCCCTTCCACTTCGGAATCCATCTTGCAACCCGAAACCTCAAGGAAGCGGCGGTTGCCGATGATGTACTCGGTCCCGTCCACCTTGCCTTGGACACCCAGTCCCGGACGGTACTCGAAACCCTCCACGGGTTGGTGCACCTGCACCAGGTCGGCTATCGCCTTCCCCAGAGGGTGCTCCGACAGCGACTCGATGCTCGCAACGGCCGAGACCAGGCGGTCCCCGTCGATACCTTCATCGAAACGGACTACGCGCAGACACCTGACGTCACCGGTCGTCAAGGTACCTGTCTTGTCCATCAACAGGGCGTCCATACATGCGGCCGCCTCCACGGCCGAACCTCCACGGACCAGGATGCCGTGCTTCGCCAGGTTTCCGGCGGCGGCCACGACTGCGGTAGGTGTCGCGAGGATCAGGGCGCATGGACAGAATACCACGAGGACGGTCACTGCACGATGGGGATCGCCGGTCAACACCAGTGTGGCAGCGAAGGTCGCCAACGCGGCAACCACCATGTACCGCGCCCAACGGTCCGCGGCACGCACTATCTCGGCGGAACCGGGGTCTACCGACCTCACCAACCTCGATACGCGGCCTATCGCGCTTTCGTCGGGAACCCTTTCGACCTCGACATCGAGATGGCCGAACCCGTTCACGGCCCCTCCCGGTACGCGGTCGCCCACACCCACGTCTCCGGGAACCGGTTCTCCCGTCAGGAAGGACACGTCTATCGTCGAGTAACCGTCCCTCACGATACCATCGGCGGGTATCGACGCCCCGGGCACCACCCTGACGACGTCCCCCACCCTGACATCGGACAGCGGAATCTCGGTGACGTTCTGACCGTCCACCTTCAAAGCATGGGTGGGTAACGAATCGGCTACCCTGGACATCCCGCGCTCCGCACGGCTGACGGTAGTCTCCTCGAGGACCGAACCTATCTGCATGATGACGCAGATCTCCGCGGCGGCCACTGGTTCGTTTATGAGTATGGAAGCCACGATCGCTATGCTGACCAGCAGATCGGCGGTTATGTCCCCCTCCGAGATAACGGCCCATATCGCGCCCCAGATTATAGTCGTGCCGCAGATAAGCACGGCAAGGTATGAGAGGACAAGCAGATCGTCGGAAATGACCGACGACACCGTCAGGATGGCGCCTATCGCGATCGCCGCGATGGACCACTTCCTGTCGGCCAGATTCTGTAGAACGTTGTTGGTCAATCCTATCACATATACCCTATAGGGGTATGTGTATATAATACCCCCCTAGGGTATAATCAGAACTTGGAGAACTGCTCCAGGACCTCTTTGAACTCTTCTATGGTTTTGTCTGCGTCCCCGCTCTCGATGCCGTCCCTGACGCAGTGGGCCACGTGCCCCTGCATTACGATCTGTCCGACTTTGTGCAGGGCGCTCTTCGCGGCGTTGATCTGTATGATTATGTCCTCGCAAGGCACATCCTCGTCTATCATGCGGTCGATGGCGTTGATCTGACCGCTGATCTTTTTGAGCCTGCGATGAAGGTTTTCCGCATCCATGCACTGCTTCATGCATGGGGGATACGCCCGTCCGTATTTGGATGATTGGTCCTTGGATCGGATGCATTTCCCATGGGCGTGCATGCTGACCATGACGGCACCGTCGTCGCCTGAGCATATTCATCATCCGTCCTGGAATCCGATTCAAAAACTGTCATATCGGCCGTGGACCCTGTGACAATCCTTATCTATAAGGTCGCAATCGAGTCATTAAGCT
>JAFVET010000226.1 GCA_017475875.1 Candidatus Methanomethylophilaceae archaeon | reverse complement strand
TGAGCGGGGTGTTGTAGCTGATGACGAGCATCCAGGCCACTATGCACACGACGAGCACGGCGGGAAAATGCCGGCAGATGAATGCGTCACGCCTCTCGGCTTCCGGATGCCTCGAATACATCGGCGAATCGGAGACCTTTGTGACGAACGTATCGACTCTGGCGTTGAGGTCGCTCACAACGTCGCTGATCGGGCGCATCGGTTTCCTAATCGGGGATTGTTTTTAAAAGTGTTACCCAGAACGTCTTTGGAATCGAAGTTTGGACGTCCGCAGAAGATCACCGTCTATCACCACACCGAATGTTCCAGCACAAAATGTGATAAGGTTTTCAATCCACTACCGCAAAAAAACACCATCCGCGTAGAGCAATCATCACGGTACCGCCATACTCATCGAACCCTGGCATTATGCGGCTTGAATCCGCTGTCAACGGGTGAACATCCGTTTTATATCGTATACCGTACTTCCGAACCCATGGACCAAAAGGAAGGGCTGAAGAACCGCGGACGCACCAGGGAGGACGTCGAAATAAGGCGCAAGGCGGCCGAAGGCTTCACTGGAGCGGACCTTAGTGCCATCTCCGAGTACGCGATCGATCCCGAAATGGCTTCCAAGAACATCGAGAACATGATCGGTACGGTCCAGATCCCACTCGGGTATGCCGGTCCCGTCACGATCCACGGCGAATACGCCGACGGGGAGTTCCTGGTCCCCCTCGCCACCACGGAGGGAGCGCTCGTCGCTTCCATATCCCGCGGGATGAGCGTCATCTCCTCGTCCGGCGGAGCCAACACGATGGTCCTCAGGGACGCCATGACCCGCGCACCCGTCCTCCGTACCGAGGGGATAGCCCATGCCAGAAAGGTCATGGAATGGGTCTCCGACAACCGCGACCTCATCGACGACGCGGTCTCGGGAACTACCTCTCACGGTCGGCTCGACGACATCGAGTTCTTCCCCGCGGGCAGGGACCTCCACATGAGGCTCTCGTTCGAGACCGGGGACGCCATGGGTATGAACATGGCCACCATCGCGTCCGAGGCCGTTTGCAAACTGATAGAGGAGAACACGGGTGCGGTCACCGTATCCGTCTCGGGGAACATGTGCTCCGACAAGAAACCCGCCGCCATCAACATGATACGCGGCAGGGGGAAGACGGTTGTCGCAGAAGCGAAGATCCCCAGGGACATCGTCGAATCCAAGCTCCACACCGATGCGGCGTCCATTGCGAGGACGAACACCTCGAAGAACCTAGTGGGGAGCAGCATGGCGGGGACGTTGGGGGCGAACGCCCACGCCGCCAACATGGTCGCAGCGTTCTTCATCGCCACCGGACAGGATCCGGCCCAGACCGTGGCCGGGAGCATGGCGCTCACGTATTGCGAGGACGACGGCGGGGACCTGTACATCAGCGTCCGCATGCCGGCGGTCGAACTCGGAACCGTGGGTGGAGGTACGTCCCTACCGTGTCAGAGGGAGGCTCTCGCCATGATCGGCTGCGTCGGTGACGGCAAAGCCCGCAAACTGTCTGAGATCCTGGCCGTGACGGTCCTCGCAGGGGAGCTGTCCACCTTGGCGGCGCAGGCCGCGGGCCACCTGGGGAGGGCGCACGCGGCGCTCGGCAGATGAGTCTGGGACAATGAAATCCGACGCCTTGCCGTCTGCGAGAGTGAAGTTCACGTTTTCGCGACTCCGACGAAAAACCGTGGGGCGAAGATAACCATAATAAGCTATGTCCTGATTCCGCGGTCATGCCTGTGATCAACTTCGGATACAGGGACCTCTGCTCGCTGATTGGCGAGGAAGTCCCTGTGAAGACCCTTATAGACCGTATCCCCATGATCGGAGCGGACATGCACGAGACGGAAGGGGACACCGACGAGATGTCGGTAGAATTCTTCCCTGACCGTCCAGACCTATACAGCGTGGAAGGTTTGGCAAGGGAGATGAGGGCCTTCCTCGACATCAGACCCGGCATGAAGAGGTACGATGTCGGCGAATCTGATATCGAAGTGATCGTCGACGACAGCGTCCTCGGCGTGCGTCCCTACTTCCGTTGCGGGATCGTCCGCGACGTCGAGATAACCGACACCTTCCTGAAATCGATCATGGAGATGCAAGAAAAACTGCACATCACCATAGGCAGGAAGAGGAGCAAGCTCGCCATCGGAATCCACGACATGTCGCAACTCGTGGGCCCCATAACCTACCGTCTGGCGGACCCGCATTCGATCCGTTTCGTCCCGTTGGCTTCCGACGAGGAGATGGACATGGCTGAGATACTCGTCAAACACGAAAAGGGAAAGGCATACGCCCACCTCCTCAAGGGTTACGACAAATACCCGATCATCCAGGATTCCAAGGGACAGGTCCTCTCGTTCCCTCCGATCATCAACGGTAGGCTCACGACGGTCACCGTCGGGAGGCACGACCTCTTCATAGACGTCACAGGCAACGATCTGAAGGCGGTCAAGGGTGCCCTCGACATAGTCGCGACATCCCTTGCCGAAAGGGGCGGGAAGATCCAGAGCGTCGTCATGAACGAATCCGGAAGGAAATTCAGGTCCCCGGACCTCTCACCTTCCAAAATCGACATATCCGCCGGGGAGTGCGACCGTTTCCTGGGACTCTCCCTCGGACCGGAAGGAACCGTGGAGTGCCTCCGCCGCATGGGAATGGAGGCCACCAGCGACGGGGACACCGTCCACGTCACCTACCCGTGCACCAGGTTGGACATCATGCACAAGGTGGACATCTTCGAAGACGTCGCCACCGGATACGGGTTCGACCGCTTCGGAGGCAGTTACGAGCTCACACAGACGCTCGGTGGTTTCGAACCGACAACCACCTTCACAGACAACGTCCGCGACATACTCGTCGGAATGGGTTACATGGAGGTCAACACCCGTACGCTCAGCTCCGAAAAGGAGGACTTCCAGCTCTCGCGTCTCCCCGAAGTGGAGAACGTCAAGGTCCTCAACCCCATAACCGAGGACCACACGTGCCTCCGCTCTTACCTGATGCCGAGTCTCGTCCGCATCCTCCGCCACAACAAGCACCGCGACCTCCCCCAGAGGATATTCGAGGTGGGATACGTGATCCGCGACCAGAAGACCGTCCTCCACCTGTGCGTCATGGCCACCGCTTGGAAGACGCCGTTCTCGGAGATCAAAGCCGTCACGGAAGGTGTACTCAGGGAGCTCTCGTTCGACCACGTCCTCGAGAACTGCGAATACGGGACTTTCATCCCGGGCAGAGGTGCTGAGATCCGTGCGGATGGCAGACAGATAGGGTTCTTCGGCGAGATGGCGCCCGAGGTCGTCGTCGGTTACGGACTCACCCATCCCGTGATGTTCGCGGAAATCGACCTCGACCCGATAATCGCCGGTAACCGCGACACGCTTTTCTGAGGTATTTATATGGACGTAGGCGACGTTTTTCCGAAGTTCAGACTGCAGGACGAGAACGGCGAGGTCTTCGACAGCTCCATGCTCGAAGGCGTCAGGTTCGTCCTGTACGTGTATCCCAAGGACAACACCCCCGGATGCACGAAGGAGGCCGAGGAGTTCTCCGGCCTGTACGGCAGTTTCATGATGCGCAACATCCCTGTCATCGGGGTGAGCAAGGATTCGGTGAAGTCACACAGGAACTTCATCGATTCCAAAAATCTGAAGATCAAACTTCTGAGCGATCCGGACCACACCCTGATGGAACAGGTCGGCGCATGGGGCACCAAGATCTCCTACGGCAAGGAGACCGTCGGCACCATCCGCTCCACCTTCATCGTCGGGAAGGACGGGAAGGTGGAGGCGGCATGGCACAACGTCAAGGCCGCGGGTCACGCGCAGAAGGTCCACGACCGCGCGATGTCACTGGTCAAGACCCAGTGAACGCGCCATGGACCTCAGGACCGGGCCTGCGTCGCAGAGCAGGCTCAGGTCCGATTCCCCGTGTATCGGTGCCTCGGGATCGGGGTTCACGGCTATCACCTTGACCGAGCCGGACATACCCGCACGGTGCTGCACCGAACCGGATATTCCCAACGCGATGTACACGTTCGGCTTGACGTTGCGCCCGGACATCCCGACCTGCACCGACCTCGGCAACCAGCCTTTGTCGGCCACGGGGCGGGAACAGCACAGTGCGCCTCCGATCCTTTCCGCGATGCGCCCGGCGAGTTCCACCAGCGACCTGTCGCGGATCCCGTTGCCCACGGCTATGAGGATCCTGGCGTCACAGATGTCCGCGGACGCGGCATCCTTCGCCTTCTCCTCGAGTATCTCCTTGGTCTCGGGACGTGGACACTGCCAGTATATGGCCGTGCCAGTGCGCCCTGCCACCGGTTCCGTCGGGAAGGTCCCCTCCCTGACCGTGGCTATCTGCGGATATTGCGTGTATCCTATCCTGGCGAGTATGTTGCCGCCGAACGCGGGACGCGTGGCCACGAGGTTCCTCCCATCCATCTCCAGTCCGGTGCAGTCCGCACAAAGTCCCGACCTGAGGGTCGAGGCCAGACGCGGAGCCACCTCCCTGCCGCGTGGAGACGCGGCGACCAAAACGACCGCCGGGTTGACGCGTTCGCACACCGATGCGATCGCATCGCAGTACGCCTCTGGATGGTAGGATTCCAGACACGCGTCCCTGACGTGGTACACCGTGTCGGCACCGTGTGCGAAAAGGTCGACGTAAACTGACTTGAGCCCACCGGGACCGAACAGGACTGCGAAAACCCTTCCGTCCGTCATCCTACGGGCCTGGGAGAGCATCTCCAGGCTGCAACGGGTCGGGACGCCGTCGGACAACTCCACCCAAACCAATGTTCCTTCAGCGGTCGACTGGTTGAGGTCGTAACGTCTGAGCATCCCCGGCGGGAGCCTCTCCTCGGACGGCTCCTGGCCGCCACAGGTCGAACAGCTGCCTCCTTCGCATCCGCTCATCCCTTCACCCCCACCATGTCGAATATCAGCTCAACGGCCCTGTCCGGGTTCTCGATCCTCACTTTACGGCATTTCCTCTCGCCTTTGACGACGGACGTCCCCTCGATGCGTGTTGTCGAGCCCTTGAGTCCGACGGAATACACGCCGAGACCGAGGCCGACACGGTCTATCTTGACGACCGAACGTTCCCCGGCCCTGATGTGGTCTGCTATCGAACAGAGCCTGCCTTTGAGGTCGACCTCCCCGAACGAAACCACTGACCTCACGGGCACCTTGCATCTGCGCAACGAGTCGCCGTAGTCCTGGGTGGCTTCGATGCCGCCGTCTCCGATGGAAAGGTCGGTGACGTATGCGAACTGCTGTCTGTCGAGAAGCTGTGCGACCTCGTAAGGCACCTGTCCAGTCCCTCCGTCTATGGTCTGTCTGCCGAAGACCAACAGGTCAGCGTCAGGACAGTGGCGCTCCACGAAAGCCGAAACTGCACGGGCGGTGGCCCAGGTGTCCGAACCGCCGAGGTCCCGGTCGGTGATCAGGAATGCACGGTCGGCCCCCAGGTCGAGGCAACGTCTGAGACAGCTTTCGGCCTGCGGCGGACCCATGGTGAACACCGCCACCTCGTCACCAGGGACCCTGGTATCAAGGATGCGGCAGAGCGCGGTCTCGCAATACGGATCCAGAATGGACGGGACGCCCTGTCTCACAAGGTTTCCGTCCGCGTCCACCCTCATCGCCGAAGTGTCCGGCACCTGTTTGACCGCGACCAGGAACCTCATCTCACTGCCTCCAGGATAACACCGGGGTTCAGTATGCCCTTGGGATCCATGACGTCCTTTATCGTGCGTATCGCGGCAACCGCTTCCTCGCCGTACGACAGCGGGAGGTAACGGGTCTTTATCCTGCCAAGCCCGTGTTCGGCGCTGCAGGATCCTCCTAGCGAAACGGCCTTGGCCGCGAACTCCTCGTAGATGGCCTTGGCCTTCTCGTACTCCTCCATCGACCTCAGTATTATCTCCACATGTGGATGGTTGTTCCCGATGTGGCCGAATATCACGTACTCGAGCCCGGCCTCGTCGAGACGGGAACGGTAGAACGACATCATCTCGTCGGCGGCCCCGTCCGGCACCGCCATGTCGGTCCCGAGCTTGTGGATCTTCGGCATCGCCGATTTCAACGACGCCACGTATTCGAAGATGCTCTTCGGGACGGCGTGGCGCAGCTCCCTCATCCTGCGGAAATCCTCGAGGGTGGAACCGAACCAGGAGTCCTCCAGCGAGGACCCGTAACTCCGGACTATTTCGCCTATGGTCCCCAAGGTGTCGAGATGTCCCTCCTCGGGTATGTCGAAGAACAGCGCTGAACCCTCCGGAGGAACCGGTGAACCCACTACGAGGGGATCCCTGTCCATCACGGATCTGATCAGATCTATCGAACCCTTGTCCATGAACTCGAGGAACTCCAATCCGGCTACCTCCGAACGGATCCTCTTCGCCGCACCCAACGCCGAGGCGTCGTCGGGGAAGAACTGTATGCACGACACGGTCGGGACGCGTGGGATCAGATACACCTCGACCATCGTGATGATCCCGAATATGCCTTCGGACCCTATGAAGAGGTCTATGAGGTCCATCCCCTCCTGGAACCTGGGGCCGGTCGCGTTCTTCACACGGCCGTCGACATGATACGACGGGACGTCGAAGGAGTAATAACACCTACCCGCAGGGAATCCTATGCGATTGCCTTCCGCCACGCATTCGCCACGTCTGATTTCCGTAACCCCCCCGTCGGCGAACACCACCCTGATGCTCCTGACCCAGTCCCTCGTCGTACCGTAACGGTATGTACGGGGACCGGACGCGTTGGTCGCGACGTTCCCGCCGATGGATCCCCCCATCTCGGTCGGGTCCACGGGATAGAAATAGGATACGGGCTCGGACGAAAGCGATTCGACCGCACCCGGGGTAAGGTCCTCGAGGCCGTCGAAGCTGCGTTCCAGCAGGATGCGGTCGAGTTCCTCCAACGTGGTGCACGGAAGCAGCCTTATGAAATACGACCTGTCGTCGCGACCGACGCCGACCGCACCGGACATGTTCTCCAATGAGACCACGTCGTTACCCATCGGGACGCACCCGCCGCAGACGCCGGTGCGCATGGCTGAAACGGTAACGGGGTTTCCTTTCGAATTGTAGACGCGCATTATCTCGCGGACCTCGTCCTCGCTGAACGGGAGAGCCACGTTGCGGGATTCGCCGGTGAGCTTGGACTCGTCCGTGAGGTACGGGGAGCCGGGCTGTATCCTCTGTCTGCTGAACATTCATAGACCTCCCAGTCTGGGGACCATTGCGGCGATCACCGACTGCTCCGTCAGGGCCTTACGGTCCAAGAGACCCTTGCTCAGGAGGCCGATGGCCCCCTGCCTCTTCCCGATGTCCGTCTCTCCGTAGACCTTGGTGACCGAATCGCCCACGGTCATCCCTTTGCGGACGAGCTCCGCTATGCCGTCGGGATACCTGAACCCGGGACCCATGCCCACGGTCAGGAGACCGTCTCTGGACGCTATGCAACAATATTGGATGTCATAAAGTCCGTCAGGGGTCTCGAACACGCCGGCCTCTATCCCGACGGCCATCTCGACGTCATCCGAAAGGGCACCCTTCGCACGGTTGATCGCACCCGCCCTGGTCTGGTCCCCGAACGGTTGGTCGGGGACGCCGCTTGGAACGTCTTTGGGAAACACGCGAACCTCGCCGTAGACCTTCTCCATGACGGAACGGACCGCCAGCACCTTGGCCGGGTTGAGGGAACCGACGGCGACTGCGATGGCGCAAGCGTCGCCGTTCCTCCCGTACCTCCCCTCCATGATTCCCGTGGACGATATCTTGGAGCCGTCGCTCGCCTCGACCACGGGGACCACCGAGAGTCTCAATGGTGGGAGACCCCTTTCCACGCGACGCGAATTGACACGTTCGCCACCGGCACGGGTCTCCTCGGAGACCACCAGCACGTCCACGTCGTCCATGAGCTCGTCAGGACCGAACTCGTCCTCCAACGGGAATATGATGTAACCGGAGCGTCCCTCCAGGTACTCCCTGAGCGCCTTCTCACGCAGGAAATACGGCAGGGATTTCTTACGCGAGGATGTGAACGCGTCCGTGGTCAGACCTATCCTGACCTCGTCGCCCTCCTGGAAAGCCCTTTCGAGCAGAGCTTCGTGCCCCGCATGCAACAGGCTGAAAGTGCCCGCGACCGCGGCGACCGTCATCTTACCATCAACACCAGGACCACTGTGACGACCACTATCGCCACCCATACCAGCGCGAGCTTGCGCAGCTTGCCTTTGACCTCGTCTCCGGAGGTGGTGCGGCAGTTCTCGCTGCAGAACTGGCCCTCTCCTACGAAGGCCTTTCCGCATACGACGCAGTGCCTGTGCTGGGGGATCTTCTCGGTTTCCGCCATTATGACGCCTCCCTACGGTCCAGCTCGTTCTGGACCACTATCATGCAATGATCGGCATGGAGCGAATTGGGACCTATGCTTATGCGCCCCGGACCGTATCCCAGGAGCGCCGATTCCTCCTCCTCCGTAAGGTCCTGGTTGTCTCCGAGGACGAAGATGGGGTTCTCCGGGAAACCGAATCCCCTGCAGTCCTCCCCGTCCTCCTTGAGGTAGACGAACTCGCCTTTCTCGGACAGCATGCGCAGCACGTCGTCGAAGGTGTACCGTCCAACGTATACTCCCGGGGAGCTTTTCGTCATACCCTCACCCAATGGTTTCAACAGGGCGTTGCGGATGAGGGACGATGTGCTCCTCTCGTCCGGATTCAGATACCTGAGCTCGCTTCCTTTGAACATCACGGTCTTGACCGGGTCGTTCCCGCCTTCGCAAACAAGGTAGATCTCCACGTCGCGACGGAGGTCGTGACTCAGGAAGAACGCCGAGTTGACGCACCTGACCAGGATGTCCAGCCTACCCGCACCGCCGGCTATGTCGTCCAGTTTGAAATCACCGGTGGTGACGGCCTTGTGTCCCGTGATCACGAAATAGCGCATCAGGATTCCTGCTCGAAATTCTTGAACGCGTCGAGGTCCATTCCGCTCATCTGCTTGAGCAGCTGTTTCCTCTTCTTGCGGTCCTTGGTGACCGAGGTCATGGTCTTCTTCATCTGGTTGTACTGCTTGAGCAGCTCGCGCACGTCGTGTGCCGACACACCGGCCCCGTTGGCGATCCTCTCTATGCGCTTGGCCTTCAGAAGCTGCGGGTCCTCCTTCTCCTCCATCGTCATGGAGTCCATTATGGTACGGAAGATCAACAGCTTCTTCTGCGACGCCTCGTAATCTATCTTGTCCTCTACGGACGAGAACCCGGGTATGAGGCTCATGACCTTCTGGAGGGTACCCATCTTGCCCACGGCCTGCATCTGGTAGTACATGTCGTTGAGGTTGAACTTCCCGCTCAGCAGGTTCTTCGTGACCTCCTCCATCTGTCGTCGGCACCGATCTCCTGGGACGCGATCTCCATCAGGGCGGAGAGGTCCCCCTTGCCGAAGAGACGGGACATGAACTTCCTGCCGTCGAACGGTTCCAGGTCGCGGATGTGCTCACCGGTACCGATGAACACTATGCGCGCGTTGGTCTTGGAGATCGCCGACAGGGCGCCTCCTCCCTTCGCGGTACCGTCCATCTTGGTGAGGATGACACCGGTCACACCGACGGCGTTGTGGAACGCCTCGGCCTGCGGGCCCGCCTGCTGACCGACCTGCGAATCCAATACGAGGATACGCTCCTCGGGCTGGGCGACCTCCGCGATCCTCTTTATCTCGTCGATGAGGTCGTCCTCCAGGGCGTGACGACCGGACGTATCGATTATGATTATCTTCTTGTCCTTGAAGTGTTCCTTACCGCGTTTAACGATGGCCGCGGCATCGGTCTCACCCGGTTCGCCGTAGACCTCGACGTTCACCTTCTCTCCCAACTGCTTCAACTGGTCGAGAGCTGCCGGACGGTACACGTCGGCACCGATGAGTCCGACGGAGAAGTTCTTCTTCGTGAAGTACAGAGCCAGTTTACCGGTGGTGGTGGTCTTTCCCTGTCCGTAGAGACCGACCATCATGATGGTCTGCGGCTTGAGTTGTATCCCCTCTCCGTTGTTGACGAGACCGACCATCTCATCGTAGATGATCTGCGAGATGTGGTCCTTCATGCTCTTTCCGGCCGCCGGCGGCTCGTTCTTGGCACGGTCCTTGACGCGGTTCGTCAGATCGAGTACGAGCTTGACGTTCACATCGGCTTCCAGGAGGGCACGCTGAAGATCTTTGCAGATATCGTTGATGAGGTCGTCGTCGACGGACGAAGCGTTGCCGATACGACCGAGGATGCCTCTCAGGGATTTTCCCAATCCTTCCATCACCATCTGAATCACGACTGTATCAAGGGCATTCTATATTAGGTTGAGTACTGGACTATCGGACGCCCGATAGCCAGTAAGGAAAAGGATACAGGAACGGCCAGTTATAAGAAGGGATGGGATGCACTCTACAGCCTGGCCGAACCCATCTTTGGGATTGAGCCTTAGCTATATAAATATTACCCTCAATGAGTAAAAATATTAATATAGTACATGCTGTTCTGGAAACCTTTTAAAATTTGAAACGAATTTAATGACTCGTTATGAAATAAATAGGCACCGGATCAGTCAAGGACCGAAGGCCGAATAGAAGGGAAATAAAGAACAAATGGGGGAGGGGAAGACCCCTCCCTGATTGGAAACAGGATCAAAGGTATCCGGATTTCTGGAGAGCCATGAGGTCCTCGGTGGAGAGTTTCTCTCCGGCCCTGAAGCGCTCGAAGATCTCCTTGGCTTCCTTCTTGCCTTCGTTGTCCTTCTTGGGGGCGCGTCCGCCCTTGTTCTTCTTCTGGAAGTTGGAGGCGTTCTTGTCCATCTCGTGGACGGATTTGATCTGCTCGATGTGCTTCCTGTGCTCCTCGTCGGCAGCCTGCTTGCACTCGACGAACTTGGCCTGAGCAGCATCCGCCTCCTTGCGGAGCTCGCTGGCCTTGTCGTAGTAGCCGATCATCTTGTCGTGAGCGGCCTGGGCCTGCTCGGCGTACTCGGAGACCTGGCGGTGGTAGACCTCGGCCTGGGCTTTGGATTCCCTGAGCTGGTTGACGAGCTCTTTGACCTCGTCGTTCTGTTCGTAGGTCTTCTCCCTGTCGGCGATCTCCTTGGCGAGGATGGAGATCTGCTTGATGATCTCGTTCTCCTTGTCCTTGCCGAGGGCCTTGGTCTGCTGGGTGTATTCGAGATCCTGGAGCTGCTTCTTCAGCTGTTTGACGGGAACCTCATTCTTCTCGTCCTTGTTCTCGTTGTTGCGGAAGGGTGCGAGCTGTTCCTTGAGAGCGGTGACCTTCTGGTTCCACTCGTCCCTGAGCTCTTTGGTCTCCCTTACCTTCTTGTTGAGCGAGTCGCGCTCCTCCCTGCACTTGGCCGCCTCGTCGACGAGTTCCTTGACCTGGGCGTTGAGTTCGTCCCTCTTCGCCTTCCATTCCTTGGTCTGGTTGTTGAGCTCGTCCCTGAGCTTCCTGTGCTTCTCTGCGTCTTCGTTGACGATGCTGCGCTTCTCTTCAAGCTCATTGAGTTCTTCCTCAGAAGCGACTGTCGTCTCTGTTGCTGACTCCCCGGTCGGCAGGGCGGCATCTTCCGTCGTTTCCTCGGTCGCCAATGCTACCTGCTGCTCTTCCTGAGAATCCTGTTGCTGAATTTCCTCCACAAAATCTTCCATATACAAACACTCACTATATTCGCTTTGGCCATGAGCAAAGCATGACCCACTTTAAATTCGGCTATGGGGGACTTATATTTAAAGCTTATTTATTAAGTATCCGTTTTCGTGCCAAACGTAGGATGGATGGAAACCGCCCGTCCTTCACAGGACCTGAATGCGGATCCGACGGATGTCTGCGAAGTCGGCAGCTCCCGCAACCGCGGTCTGCCGGCCTGCTCCGCTCCCACCCGTCGCTTCTTCTTGACGTTTTTATACGAGTTGCCCGATTAACTCGACGATTGAAATGAGCAACTCCTGTCCACTCGACTACAGGTACGGAAGGGCCGACATGAAGGCCGTCTTCAGCGAGGAGAGCCGTATCCAGAACCAGATGTATGTGGAGGCCGCGTTGGCCAGGGCGCATGCGGCCCTGGGTACCATAACTGCGGAAGACGCGAAGGAGATCACGCGCGTCGCCTCCCTGGACGTCGTCAGCGTAGAGAGAATAAAGGAGATCGAGAAGGAGACGCGCCACGACCTGATGGCTATGGTCAAAGCCATGACGGAGAAGTGCGAGGGCAACGCCGGAAGGTACGTGCACCTCGGGGCGACCTCGAACGACATCGTCGACACCGCCACCGCGTTGCAGCTCAAAGCCGCCATGAAGATAATACTCGACGACGTGGACCGCCTGATTTACACCCTGGCATGCCTCGCCAAGAGGGAGAGGGACACCATCGAGATCGGAAGGACCCACGCCCAGTTCGCCATCCCCATCACGTTCGGTTTCAAGATAGCCGGTTACGTGGCTGAGATGATCAGGCACAGGCAGAGGATAGTCGAGGCCATGCCGAGGGTTTGCGCCGGGAAGATGGCGGGCGCCGTGGGAACCGGGGCCGCGCTCGGCAAGAACTTCTTCGCGATACAGAAGGCGGTCATGGAGGACCTCGGCCTGGAGTACGAACCGGCGGCCACCCAGGTCGTCGGAAGGGACAGGTACACCGAGGCCATATGCCTCATGGCGAACATCGCCACGTCCATCGAACGCTACGGCACCGAGATCAGGAACCTTCAGAGGTCGGAGATCGGCGAGGCCGCGGAGTACTTCGACCGCGAGAAGCAGGTCGGAAGCTCCACCATGGCGCAGAAGCGCAACCCCATGAACTCCGAGAACTGCTGCGGACTCGCCAGGGTCGTCAGGAGCTTCGTGACACCCACGTTCGAAAGCCAGGTTCTCTGGCACGAGAGGGACCTCTCCAACTCCTCGACCGAGAGGTTCACCCTCCCCCACGTCTTCATACTCACCGACGAGATCCTCCAGAAGATGAACTGGATCTTCGAAGGTCTGGAGATAAACCGCGAGCGCATGATACAGAACATCGAGTCGTCCCAGGGCCTCGTGATGGCCGAACCCCTGATGATGAAGCTCACCGAGAAGGGCATCGGCAGGCAGGACGCCCACGAGATCGTCCGCCAGTCCTCCATGATCGCCGAGGACACCGGCCGCCACCTGAGGGACATCCTCATGGAGCGCGAGGACCTGAAGGGCGTCCTCACCCGCGAGGAGATCGTAGCCACCATGGACGCGTCCAACTATGTGGGCGGGGCCAGGGAGATAGTCGACAACATGGTCGCCGAAGCCGAGAAGATACTCGGGAAGAAGGTGGAATGATGCAGACCGCAGCGAAGCAGGGCCTCATCATAGGATTCGTGACCGGACTTCTGGTAGCGGTGGGTTTCTACCTGCTGACCAAGAACCCGTGGGTCTTCCTGCTCGCGCCTTTCGCCGCGTTGATGGGTATGGCCCCCCAGCTCCTCAGACCCGCGGATGACGACGAGGACGACTGAGGGGAAAGGTCGTTCACAAAAGCTTCTTACCTGCGTGGTCGCCGGGAGTGGTGTAGTACACGCAGGTCGGATCCACTTTTATAAGGTTCTTGGCGGGGAAGGTCTCCTTCTTCGAGTGGGCGAAAGCGACCGCCTTCTCGTAATCCGGTCCGGAACTGACGATTTCGGCCTTTCCCTTGACCTGGTACGACTCCGGACTCTCCGGGTTCCAGATGTCGAACGCCACCCAAGGGTTCTCCTTGATGTTCTTCAAGGTCTTGCACAGGTAGTTGTCGACCAACCAGAGTTTCCCGTCCTCACCGACGAAGAACATACCGACGGGAACCACGTTCGGGATCCCGTCCTTGGAAGCCGTCGCCAGGAAGAACGGCTTCTGTTTCGAAAACAGCTCTGCTGCTTGCGGTGGTAGTGCTGCCATGTTCCGTGAATCCCGTTACTGGGATATCAAACATGACGTTCGCCGACGGCAATCTGTTTTTTATCCGATGAGCCGTTGGTGACGTCGCTGAAGGTCTTGGGACCGATCGGGACACGTTTCAGGAGGGAAAAAATGGCTGCGGAACGCATCGTGACGGCGAACTTCATGCTCGACACCGCCATATCGTTCTGTTGCTCGCTCAACTACTTCGTCCTCCTGGTCACGATGGTGGATTTCACCACGACGACGTTCGAGACGGGCATGGGGATCGCCGGACTCGTGACTGGAATATACGTCATCGGGGGTCTCGTCTCCAGACTGGTCTTCGGCAAGTACATCGAGCTGGTCGGCAGGAGGAAGATGCTGCTGGTGGGGCTCTCGATAGCCCTCCTGATGTCCGTGGCATACTTCTTCGTGCCGTCGCTGGCGGTCCTTTTGGCCATACGCTTCTTCCACGGGTGCGCATACGGCATTTCGAGCACATGCACCGGCGACATCATGGCGAGGATCCTGCCGCCTGCGCGCAGAGGCGAGGGTCTCGGCTACTTCTACCTGAGCGTCACGTTCTCTTCGGCCATGGGTCCGTTCATCGCCCTGGTGCTGAGGGACATGGGCGACCAGATGGTGTTCACCGTAGGCCTCGCAATGTATGTGGTATCCTTCGTCCTCGCCCTGTTCCTCAAGGTTCCGGAGGAGAGCCTGACGGCGCAGCAGGTCAGGGAGGCCCGGGGGTTCGGACTCAAAAGCGTCTTCCAGGCCTCGGCCGTACCCTTGGCGATAGTCTGCATGGTGTTCTACCTCGGATACTCCGGGGTATTGTCGTTCATATCCCCCTATGCCGAGGACATAGGCCTGATAGATCTTGCCCCGTACCTGTGCATAGCAATCTCCGCCGCCACGTTGATCTCAAGGCTTTCGACCGGACGCATCTACGACGTGCACGGCCCGAACAAGCTGATGCTGTTCTCGTACGCCACGTTCTTCTGCGGAATGTTCCTGTACTCGCAGGCTTCGTCGGGGATGTCGTATTACGCCGCAGGCTTCCTCATGGGGTTCGGCGTGTCCATCGTCTTCGCCATCACGCAGGCCGAAGTGGTGTCGATGAGCCCTCCACACAGATACGGGGTGACCATGTCCACGTTCTCGTCCATCAACGACCTCGCCACCGGCCTCGGACCGATGTTCATCGGATTCGTCATACCGATCCTCGGATACCGCGACATGTACCTGTTCTGTCTGACGTTCACTCTGCTGAGCTTCGTGCTATACGTGACGTTGCACGGCAGAAAGGTCCGGGGAAGGGAGAGGCTGGCCGGTTGACCTTCGCCAAAGTTTATATCCTACCTATAAATCAGGGGATTCACCGGATTCTGATGGGCAAGTGACGCAGCCCGGTAGCGTGCTACCTTCGCAAGGTAGAGGTCGCGAGTTCGAATCTCGCCTTGTCCACCACTTTCATCATAGCCAGACATCTGAAAACGTTGTCAAAATCCATTGTCCGCACCCCCCTTTTGCATAAATCAGCAATCCTTCTTCCTGCTGGATCCTCGCCCTCCGCGGGCTCGTCCTCCGACCAGGA
>JAFVET010000225.1 GCA_017475875.1 Candidatus Methanomethylophilaceae archaeon | reverse complement strand
TGTCCATCCTGAATCAACGACGCTATGGATTGTTGTCCAATTTTTGCAGAGTGCTGGCTAGCCCCATTGGACAGTTAGTTTCATATATGACGATTTCACGAAAAAACGGGTTCCGAAACAAAGTCTGATGTCCAAGTCAAGATTATATATGCCGAACAAGTTTACACGACTAGTCCTTTATGAGGGTGAGTGTATGGCCAAGGTCGATACTACCATTCAGGCACTGAGAAAATCGGTCATCGATGGGGACGAGGCAACGATGACCAAGGCGATCAACCGTCTAGTCAGTGCTAAAATGGAACCCGACGCTATTCTTATGGAAGGACTCGTTCCAGCCATGGACGAAATCGGTCGGATGTTCGACGAGGGAAAGATATACCTCCCGCAGATCGTCATCTCCTCCCACGTTTTCGAGAAAGCCATGGACCTGCTCAGTCTGGAGGATGCATTTTCCAAGAGGAAATCCAAGGGTACGGTCGTGATGGGGACCGTTATGGGCGATATTCATGAGATCGGCAAGAACATCTGCATATCCATGCTCCGTGGGGCCGGTTACAAGGTCATAGATCTGGGATCGGATGTGTCTCCGGAGAAATTCGCAGAGGCCGCCCAGAGGAACTCGGCCGATATAGTCAGCGCTTCCGCGATGATGACGACCACCCTTCCGATACAGGGTCGCGTCGTCACGCTCATGCGCAAGGAGCAGGACAAGGTTCTTCTGATCTTCGGTGGCGCCCCGTGCAACAGCAAGTGGGTCGACGACATCGGCGGCGACGGTTATTCGTCGTCAGGTTACGAGATAGTCCAGCTCGTGAACCGCCTGATGGAGGAGCACACCGCCGACGCGCGACAGTGATTGGAGTCGTAATGGTCATAACGTCATTTCTTTAGCAAACTTTATAATAATATTATCTTTAAAGCGCACCAAAGGTGATGTTCTGGTTGCCCGTAGGTATGTGGACGTTTTCGAAGCGTACGATCGTTTCATCGAAGGCGAGCGTGTGCTCGAGTCCGATTGGGATCTCCAGACCATTCCGACCAACGCGCGTCTGATGAGGAACCGTTACGACATCAACTTCTCGAAGGAGATCATCCCCGAGGACCAGGACCTCGTAGACAGGCTTTTCCTCGCCGGCGTCGACATGCTCCTCACCACCGGGTTCTACAACAGCGACACCTCCCGTGTCATGAGGTTGACAGAGGACGAGATCTACGAGGGGATTAAGATGGCTCCCAAGGAGATCACGCTCGGTTCCGGCAAGGACAAGGTGGAGTGCCGTGCCCGTCGTGGAAACGAGGGATTCAAACCCGTCATTCAGGGCGGACCCACGGGATCCCCTGTTTCGGAAGACGTGTTCACGAGCATGATCGAGTCGTACGCCCAGGAGCCTGCCGTGGACACAATCGTCAGCGGGGTGTTGAGTTCGGTCCGCGACCATCCCGCGGTCACCAACTCTCCCTGGGAGATCAAGGCCACTTTGGCGGAGATCCGTTACGTCAGGGCTGCCACCCACAACGCCGGTCGTCCGGGACTGAGCATCTAGGGTCCCGAGACCCCGCTGTCGGCCACCGGGCGCATCTCCGCCGATCTGGGCGACCTCGGACTCAGATATTACGATTCACACGAGTGTTCCCAGCTCAACGAGCTGAAGGTGAACCTCTCTTCCCTGAACATGATCGCCGGATGGCACATGGCGGGAGACACGATCATGATGGAGCAGATGCCCATCATGGGAGGCTATGCCGGGGGTCCGGAGGAGACCGCCATCTGCGATGTGGCGACCACTATCGCGTCCTATGCCATATTCAACTCGGACATCCATCTCGACGGTCCCATCCACATAAGATGGGGTACGACGACGACCAAAGAGACTCTTCAAGTAGCCGCACACGCCGCTTGCGCCCTCGACACCAACACAGACGTCCTCCTTGGGAACCAGTACTATTCGATGGGAGGCCCGTGCACCGAATTCTGTCTTCTGGAGGTGGCCGCACAGTCGATGACGGACACCGCTTCCGGTC
>JAFVET010000224.1 GCA_017475875.1 Candidatus Methanomethylophilaceae archaeon | reverse complement strand
TGGAGCAGCACCCCTTTGGGAGCTTCGACGCCCAGCCTCTTGAAGAGCTCGGGGTGCCTCAGCGGGAGCTCCACCATCTCACGTATCTTCTTGACCGCGTCCCCTAGTCCGCCGATGTCGTCGTACGAGACCTTGGGCACGTCCCCGTGGTTGGCGGCGGGCTTGTCGGAGATCTTGACGGTGGTGGTGTCGGTCATCATCGTCCCCTCCCCTGACGGGGAGAACGAGGTGACCACCAGGTCGATCTTGTTGCCCATGATGTTCAGGGTTATCGCGTCGCCTTTGGCGAACACCCTTCCGGAGAGCGTCTGCCTCAGGTAGTCCTCCCCGCCCTGGAGGCGGAGCTGGTCGGTAGGGGAGAAGGTGATCTTCTCCGCACCTTTGACCTGGATCTTCTTGATGGCCACTCTCTCGTCGAGTGACACGCCCGCGTTGCGCCGGGCGGTACCGTCTATCCTTATGATGCCTCTGTTGGCATCCTCCGGAGGACCGCGGAGCACTTTGACGACCGTTTTCTTGTTGCCGTCAATCTGTACTATGTCCCCGACCTTGATCCCCAGTATGTCCATCAGTTCCGGGTCGAGCCTCGCGACGCCCCTGCCGGTCTCGCCGGCCTTGAGCTCCGCGACTTTGATCGCTTTATCGTTCGCCATATCGGTTCCTCCCTTCCTTTTTCATGTTTCCACCCAGGATAGCCTGTATCCTGTCCGGGTCCCCTGCTTCCGGATATTCCGTCAGCGACCTCACCCTGGAGACCAGACCGTTCCTCTCCTGCAGGAGGGTGGTGCGTTCGTCCTCCAGTTCGCGGATACGGGCGTCGATGTCCTGGATCCGGCCCAAGGCCTCCTCCAGATCGTCGGTGTCCGCCTCCCCGCTCTGCTGGGGCGGTTCCAGGATCCTCGCCGAGAACATGCCCGCGTGCAGGTCGATGACCACTGTGAACTCGGTGCTCGGTGTGTAGACGGTCCTCATCGGGCCCAGCGTGCTGTTCTCACGGTAGCTGACCACGAGTCCGTTCTGCTCCATTATCACCAGGTTCTTCATGACCGCCTGCTGGCTTATCCCCAGCTCCTTCGAGAGCTGCAGCGGGTAGCTGGGGCTCCTCACCAGGGACTCCAGTATCCTTCTCCGCGTGGGGTTCTCCACAACGGACAGCAGTTCGTCGATGTCGTTCATGGTATCCTTCGGTTGTGAACCCTTAGTTCACTACTAACTACTAAGACAGAACTTCTATATAAATTTATGTATTAATGCGTTGCAATGGGCAATGTATTTCCGAGGATTGGGTCCGTTACCACGGCAATCTCCCCGTTTCCGAGCATGTTTTTGCAGAAACCGTTCCAAGTAGCTTCTGAGCATAAGTTTATATTCAATGTAACGATAGTCGTGATAAAGAAATACATTAATGTACAATAATATACAACAAGGGATAACATGGAACCGTCGTTGGAGGATATAATCGCCCTTTCGAAAGAAGGTAGCTACGACATCTGCCCCGTCTGCAGAAGAATCGGCACCGACGGCCTCACCCCTGTGGAGGTGGTCAAGAGGCTCATGAACGTCTCCAGTCACTGCTATCTCCTGGAGAGCGCGGAGGAGGATAAGACCTGGGGCAGATACTCGTTCCTCGGATACGATCCCAAGTTGTCCATAACCTGCAACGACGGGCACATGGTGGTCGGCGACCTCAAGATCGACACCGACGACCCCGCGAAATACATCCGTCAGGTGCTCGAGGAGCACCGCAGCCCCAAGATCGACGGCATGCCGACGTTCACCGGCGGGCTGGTCGGTTACTTCTCCTATGATTATCTGAAGTATTCGGAGAAGTCGCTCGACCTCGACGCGCAGGACACCGAGGGGTTCCGCGATGTGGACCTGATGCTGTTCGACAGGGTGATGGCCTTCGACAACGTGGACGGGACGATAGTGCTCATCGCGAACGTCGACCTGAGGGATCCCGAGGTTTCGTACAACAAGGCCGTGCTCGAGATCGACGGGATGGAACGCCTCGTCACGGAGGGACGTCCGCGGAAGGGGCTCACCGGGCGCATGACCTCGGACATCCGCGCGATGTTCGACAGGGACCGGTTCTGTTCGATGGTGGAGGAGGCGAAGAGGCACATATTCGAGGGGGACATCTTCCAGGTGGTCCTTTCCAACCGCCTGGAGGCGGATTTCGAGGGAAGCCTTTTGCCAACGTACTCCATACTCAGGGAGTCCAACCCGTCCCCATACATGTTCTATTTCTCCGGATCGGACATGGAGGTAGCGGGAGCCTCCCCGGAGACGCTGATCAAGCTCGAGTGGGACGTCCTCCACACCTTCCCCCTGGCGGGCACACGTCCCCGCGGCCGCACCGAAGAGGAGGACCTCCGTCTTGAACGGGAGCTTCTCTCCGACGAGAAGGAACTCGCCGAGCACAACATGCTGGTGGACCTGGGCAGGAACGACCTCGGGCGCATATCGGAGTTCGGATCCGTCGAGGTCGAGAGGTACCACTGCATCCAGCGTTTCTCGCACGTCATGCACATCGGCTCCACGGTTCGCGGCACCATACGCGAAGGCGCCGACGCGTTGGACGCCATCGACTCGGTCCTTCCAGCTGGCACTCTGTCCGGCGCCCCGAAGATCATGGCGTGCAGGATAATCAACGAGTTGGAGGACAACAAGCGCGGGATATACGGCGGGGCCATAGGATACATAGACTTCTCGGGAAACCTCGACACGGCGATAGCGATCCGCATCGCGTACAAGAAGAACGGCAAGGTGTTCGTCCGCAGCGGCGCGGGCATAGTCGCGGATTCGGTGCCCGAGAACGAGTACCAGGAGTGCATCAACAAGGCCGCGGCGGTGGTACAGGCTCTCAAAAAGGCGGAGGAGGCAGACCCGTGATCCTTCTGATAGACAACTACGACAGTTTCAGCTACAACCTGTACCAGCTCATAGGCTCGATATGTCCGGACGTGAAGGTCGTGAGGAACGACGCGGTCTCGGTGGACGAGATCGACGCGATGCGTCCAGAAGCCATCGTCCTCTCGCCGGGTCCCGGCCGTCCCGAGGACGCGGGCATATGCGTGGAGCTGGTGGGACGCCTCGGCCTCAGGTATCCGATCTTGGGGGTGTGTCTCGGCCACCAGGCGATATGCGCCGCCTACGGCGCCACCGTCACCTACGCCAAGCGCCTGATGCACGGCAAACAGTCGGACATAGACGTCGTGGGGGACGACGAACTCTTCGAAGGGCTGCCGGACGTTCTTAAAGTGGCAAGGTACCACTCTTTGGCGGCGGACCCGGCCACGATATCCCCGTCCCTCGCGGTCACTGCCGTGGCCGACGACGGGGAGGTCATGGCGGTGAGGTCGGCGGAGGGTCTCGTCCACGGGTTGCAGTTCCATCCGGAATCCATAATGACGCCGGACGGGAGGACGATCATGGAGAACTTCCTGCGCTCGGCAGGTGTGAAGACGGTGGTAGGATGATCGAAAGCGCGATAATGAAGATAGTCGACAAACAGGACCTCACCTATGACGAAGCCTACGGGGTGATGAACGAGATCATGACCGGGGTCACATCCCCGGTCCAGAACGCGGCATACCTCGCCGCCCTCTCCACCAAGAGCACGAAGGCCGAGACGAAGGACGAGATCGCGGGCAGCGCGGCTGCGATGCGCGACCACGCCCGGAGGGTGGACTGTCCGTTCGACACGTTGGAGATAGTCGGGACCGGAGGTGACGGTTCCAACAGCTTCAACATATCCACCACCGCGTCGTTGGTGATAGCCGCGTCCGGGGTGAAGGTGTCCAAGCACGGGAACAGGGCCGCCTCGTCGAGGAGCGGCTCCGCCGACGTGTTGGAGGCGCTGGGAGTGTCCCTGCACCAGAATCCGTCCAAGGCCTTGGCGCTGCTGGAGGACGTGGGGATCTGCTTCCTGTTCGCACAGGACTACCACACTTCGATGAGGTACGTGGGCACGATAAGGAAGGAGCTCGGTATCAGGACGGTTTTCAACATCCTCGGTCCCCTCACCAACCCCGCCTATCCGAAGTACGAGGTGCTCGGGGTTTACGACCCTGCGCTCCTGGAACCGTTGGCACACGTGCTCACCGACCTCGGGGTCAGGCGTGGCATGGTGGTCCACGGGGACGACCGTCTCGACGAGATATCCATCTCGGGGACCACATCCGTTTGCGAGTTCAGAGGAGGTTCGACCGATTCGTACAAGATAGGTCCGGAAGACTTCGGCATGTCGACAGCCAAAAAAACCGATATCGTCGGCGGGACGGCCGAGGAGAACGCGAGGATCACGCTCTCGGTCCTCGGAGGGGAGAAGGGACCCAGACGTGACGTGGTCCTTCTGAACGCCGCGGCGGGACTCTACGTGGCCGGGAAGGTCGGAAGCATGGCCGACGGGATAGAACTCTCGGCACAGACCATAGACGACGGCAAGGCATCGGACCTCCTAGAAAGGTACAGGGTCGGGAGCAACGCATGACCGACATCCTCAGGCAGCTAGCAGACGCGGCGTCGGAGCGGGTGGCTCATTCATCTGTATCCAGAGAAGAGATGAGACGCGCGGCCGAGGCCATGGGGTCCGACACGGGGTTCCCATTCGAGGCCGCCCTCCGGCGCAGCGGGGTTTCCTTCATATGCGAGGTCAAGAAGGCGTCGCCGTCGAAAGGGGTCATCTGCGAGGATTTCGACCCTGTGGCGATAGCCAGGGAATACGATTCCGCCGGTGCGGACTGCATATCGGTCCTCACCGAGCCGACCCGCTTCCTGGGGGACGTGTCGTATCTGAGGGAGATATCCGGGGTGGTGTCCTGTCCCCTCCTCAGGAAGGATTTCATCGTGGATGATTACATGATCTACGAGGCGAAGGTCTGCGGTGCTTCCGCCGTCCTGCTCATAGTCTCGATACTGAACGACGACGAACTCCGGAGGTTCATAAGCCTCTGCGACCGTCTGGGCATGTCGGCCCTGGTCGAGGTCCACGGCCAGGAGGAGTTGGAGCGCGCACTGTCCTGCGGAGCCAGGGTCGTAGGGATCAACAACCGCGACCTCCGCGACTTTTCCGTCGACCTGGGGAACAGCGTCGCCCTCGGTGCGGGAGTTCCCGATGACATCGTCCTGGTGGCGGAGAGCGGAATATCCACGCACGGCGACGTGATGCGCATGGCTTCGGCAGGTGCGGACGCGGTGCTCGTGGGGGAGGCGCTCATGCGTTCCGACGACAAGGCCGCCACCCTCGGGGAACTGAGGTACGGGGAATGACTCTGGTGAAACTCTGCGGCCTCCGCACGTTGGAGGACATACGCAACGTCAACGAGGCCCGCCCTGACATGGCGGGAATGGTCCTTTCGGGAGGGTTCCGCAGGTCCGTACCGCTCTGCGACGCGGAGAGGATGGTCCGCGGATTGTCCGGGGACGTGGTCCCGGTGGGGGTCTTCGTGGACGAGCCCCTGGGTTCGGTGGCCGAAATAGCCGAAGTTCTGGGTCTTGGGGCAATCCAGCTCCACGGTTCGGAGGATCCAGGTTACATCGAGCGGCTCAGGTCCGTGACCGGGACGACGGTCATAAAGTCGTTCCCGGCGGACGACATCCGCGAAGTCGCCACATCCCCCGCGGACCTCGTCCTGATGGATCCGGGTCGGGGGTCGGGGGAGACCTTCGATTGGTCCGTCCTACGCGGGATGGACCGCAGGTTTATACTGGCGGGCGGGTTAACGCCCGACAACGTGGCGGACGCCGTAAGGATCGTCCGTCCATACGCGGTCGACACCAGTTCCGGCATAGAGGTCGGAGGCGTCAAGGACCGCGGCATGATGATAAGGTTCGTCGAGGAAGTTAGGATGCAGGACAGGAAGTCGGAGGGGATGCGTTGACTAATCCGGAAGGACGTTTCGGAATCCACGGGGGGCAGTACATCCCGGAGACGCTGATGAACGCGGTCATCGACCTCGAGAAGGCATACAACCGTTACAAGGACGACCCCGAGTTCCAGGCCGAACTCACCGAACTGCTGAACGAGTACGCCGGTCGTCCGAGCCGCCTGTATTACGCCAAGCGGATGACCGAGGACCTCGGCGGGGCCAAGGTATACCTCAAGCGTGAGGACCTGAACCACACCGGAGCCCACAAGATCAACAACGTCCTCGGACAGGCTCTCCTGGCGAAGAGGATGGGAAAGACGAGGCTCATCGCGGAGACCGGCGCGGGTCAGCACGGCGTAGCCACCGCCACGGCGGCGGCCCTCCTGGGTATGGAGTGCCTGGTGTACATGGGCGTGGAGGACATGGAGAGGCAGGCCCTCAACGTCTACCGCATGAGGCTGCTCGGCGCCGAGGTCCGCGGCGTGGAATCGGGGACGGGAACGCTCAAGGACGCGGTCTCGGAATGCATGCGCGAGTGGGTTTCCCGCATAGACGACACTCACTACTGTCTCGGTTCGGTCATGGGTCCCCATCCCTTCCCTACGATCGTCAGGGATTTCCAGGCGGTCATCGGTCGGGAGATAAAGGCCCAGATGATGGAGAAAGAGCACAGGCTCCCCGACATGCTGATCGCGTGCGTCGGCGGAGGGAGCAACGCCATCGGGACCTTCTACGATTTCATAAAGGACGAGGGGGTCGAACTGGTGGGATGCGAGGCCGCCGGGAGGGGGATAGACACCTTCGAGACCGCCGCCACCATCAACACCGGGAGGTTGGGGATATTCCACGGCATGAAGTCCTACTTCTGCCAGGACGAGTACGGTCAGATCGCCCCGGTGTACTCGATCTCCGCGGGACTCGACTATCCCGGGGTGGGTCCGGAGCATGCGTGGCTCCACGACATCGGCCGTGCCAGATACGTCGCCGTCACCGACGAGGAGGCCGTGCAGGCCTTCGAGTACCTTTCCAGGACCGAGGGTATAATCCCCGCCATCGAATCCTCCCACGCGCTCGCATACGCGATCAAGGTCGCCCCTACCTTGGCGAAGGACAAGATAATCGTGGTCACAGTTTCGGGTCGCGGTGACAAGGACGTCGCCGCCATAGCCAGATACCGTGGGGAGGACATACATGACTGAGATCTCCGACGCCTTCAGTCACGGCAAGGCCCTGATCGTGTTCGTCACCTGCGGCGATCCGGACCTGGAGACCACCGAGGACGTCATCCGTTCCCTGGCGGCCAACGGCGTCGACTTGATCGAACTCGGGATCCCGTTCTCGGACCCCACCGCCGAAGGCCCCGTCATCCAGAGGGCCAACACGCGTGCTTTGGCCGGAGGGGTCACCACCGACAAGATATTCGATATGGTCGGGAGGGTCAGGAAGGATGTCTCCGTACCGATGGTGTTCATGACTTACGCGAACGTGGTGTTCTCGTATGGGGCGGAACGTTTCGCCGCCCGTTGCGAGGAGCTCGGGGTGCAGGGCGCGATCCTCCCCGACGTGCCATACGAGGAGAAGGGGGATTTCGCACCGGTGTTCGAGGAGCATGGTCTGGTCCTGGTCTCGATGGTCGCACCTACCTCCTCCGACAGGATATCCATGATATCCTCCGATGCCAAGGGATTCATCTACGTGGTGTCCTCGCTCGGTGTCACCGGTGTGAGGAAGCAGATAACCACGGACGTGGGTGCGATCACCGACGTCATCCACAGGAGCACCGACGTCCCGTGCGCAATAGGGTTCGGAATCTCTTCCCCGGAACAGGCCAAGGCGATGTCGGTCTATGCCGACGGGGTCATCGTCGGGTCGGCCGTCATAAGAATCCTCGAGGAGCACGGTCGCCGTTCCGCCGCTCCCGTCGGTGCATTCGTCCGTTCGCTTAAGGACGCCATTTCCAACCGATGATCTCGAAAAGTGTTTCGGAAGGCCGCCCGGAACCGGTCCGGGTCGGCCGTTCCGTTCTCAGGACTTGAAAGCGGCGTTCAGCCTGTCGACGAACTCGCTCTTCTTCGCCTTGGTCACGACTGCGATGTTCGCCTTCCCGATCTTCGGCATGGAGTCGTAGGTGAACCCTTCCCTGTAGAACACAACCATACCATACGTCTCACCGGGTTCGGTTATGCAGCTTCCGTAGCACTGTGTTGTCTCCTCCACGTAGTCGGGCCATACGAGGCATCCCATGGCGACGGCGTCGGGGAGGTCCACCGCGGGGATGCCGTTGCCCTTCTTGAACTCCAGGAGCTTGCGGGTGGCGATAGCGATGAAACGCTGCAGCTCGTTGCCGTCCATCATCTCGGCGAGCTTCTTCTCGTCGGACCACGTGGGCTCGTCGTCCTGGTCCAGGCCGATCACCGTTATCGGGACGCCGAGTTCCAGCATCATCTTGTAGGCGGGTGCGTCCTTGTAGACGTTGAACTCCGCTACAGGCGTGGCGTTCCCGGGTCCGAAACCCGCCGTACCCATCGACCAGATGCGTTTGACCTTCATCATGGTCTCGCGGTCCTTCATTATCGCCAACGCGATGTTGGTGACGGGTCCCAGCGCCATGATCTCGACCTCGCCGGGGTTGGCGCTGACGGTGTCGAGGATGAAGTCTACGGCGCTCTTCTCCTGAGGCTTGCCCTTGGGGTGTATCAGGTCCGCCTCCCCCATGCCGTCCTTGCCGTAGACGCTGAAGCATTCCTTGTCCTCGCCCGAAAGCGGACAGGTCGCCCCGAGGTACACGGGTGCGTCGCATCCAGCGAGCTCCAGCGAGGCCATGCTGTTCGCCGCGGCCTGCTCGAGGCTCACGTTTCCTGCCGCCACGGTGACTCCGATTATCTCCACCGACGGTGATTTCGCCGCCAGGATGATGGCGGCCGCGTCGTCTCCTCCGGTGTCGCTGTCGATGATGATCCTGTGGCGGACGCCGGACTTCGAGGCCGCCCAGTCCCTGTTGAGGTGGAGGATCAGCCTGCCCTCGCCGGACGCGTTCTGGTGCTGCCCCACCTGGAGGGCCTCCTCGATGACCTGTGTGCAGGACGTGGCGACCACGCGGTCCATGTGGTTCTTGCGGAGCTCCTCGATGGTGATCCCGAAGGACTTCTCTATGTTCAGGTAGTGGAAGTGCTGGAGACCGACGGTGAACACGCGGTCGTCGTCCACTGGCTCGCCCTCGAACTCGAACCTGAAGTAGGAGTGGGACGCCTGGTCGTATTCCACCACGAGGCCCTTGGACAGCTGGTAGAACTCGCAGTGGGCGCCTTCGAACACCTCGTCCCTCAACATGCGCTTGAGCATGAGCTTGAGCTGGCCCCCGGTTATGTACACGACATGAACCGCGTCGTCGTACGGGAAGCACTCGCGGAGGTCCCCCTTCGTGACGACCGGCCCTAACTGCTCGTTGCGTATGCTGCCGGACCCCAGCAGGAATATGTCCACACCGAGGGATTCCCTGAGGACGTCGCTGAACAGGTCCCCCAGCTCGGTCTCCCTTATCCTCGACGGGTGGGTGAGCTTTCTGACGAATTTGGTGATGATCTTTCCGTACTTCTCATCAGTGCGCGCCTTGTACGTCCCGATGACCTGTTCTATGGCCTCGTCGCGGGGGCAGTGCTCGGAATTGATCGGCACGGGGGTCCAGGTGTACGAGTTTATGCTGTTGGTGTCCGTGTCGATCAGGATGTCGAAGCGGCCGATCTGGTCGGTTCCGGTACCGGCCTGGACGATCGGGATGCCGTTGACCACGCAGGGTTCGGTGAGGAACGTGTGCGAGTGTCCTCCGATGATAACGTCCACTCCCCATGACGGGTCGAGAAGCGCGGCGAGTTTCTTATCCTCCTCGAAACCGATGTGGGTGAGGAGTACGGTGAAGTCGACGTCCATGGCGTTGTAGGTGTTGCATATCCTCCCTACTTCCACCGCGGCGTCTTCCACGTTGACGAACGTGCCGATGATCCCGTCGGTCTTGCATTGGGACAGGACGCTCTCCGTGAGGATCCCTATGAATAGGATCTTCATCCCGTCGATCTGTATGATGTGGCAGGGTTCGAACAGGCGCGCGTTGTTCGTCTTGATGTGGAGGTTGGCGTTGATTATCGGGAACTCAGCGCATTTCTCCAGGAAGAGCAGGTGGGCGACACCGTAGTCGACCTCGTGGTTCCCGAGGGTCACTATGTCCGGGCCGAGGAGGTTCATGATCTCGATGGTGGATATGCCCTGGTACTCGGAATCGATGATCGATCCCCTGAACATGTCGCCCGCTATGGCGTAGATTACGTTCTTCTCCTCCTGTCTCACCTTGTTGATGTAGCCGGAGAGCATCGACACCCCACCGATTAGGTTCTCATCCACGTTTTCCGCCAGGAAATCGCCGTGCATGTCGTTGGAGTGAAGCAATGTGAGTTTCTTGAGATTCGCCATGTTCATCACCGTGGTCCGGGGTGCTGACGGCCCCGTCCCTCGATACTGGCATCGATGGGGACCGTATATTAACGTCAGCCTGGATGGTGGTTACAAGTCACATCGTTTTTGGCATTTTTTACCAGCACGGAATTCATCGAAAGGGGAGCTATGCTCCAAGACCGAAAGTATTAGAATGTTTTGGAGCATTTCGCCATTTCACGCGTCCAGCGTCTGTTTTTATACCGTTTTGGAAGTCATGTTTTTCTACAATTTGTTTGTAGTGATTTATATCGTAATTCTGTTAATTCTCTATTTATAGGATGAATTGGATTAATGCTCCGATAGCATGGACAAAAAGATGCTAGCAGCAATCGCCGCCGTTATCGTGGTGGCGGCAGTGATAATCGCCGCCGCCCTCGTTCTCAACAACGGCGACAAGGATAAAGATCCCGTCGACCCTGTGGATCCCGTCGACCCTGTCAAGGATCACATGGAATCGGTCACGGACGTCTGGGGCAATACGATTCAGCTGACCAAGGAACCCACGAGGATAACCACGACCACCGCGGTCGCGGCCGAAATCGTAGGCGACCTGGGATACACGGACAAGATCGTGGGTGTCACCAGCCCGGCCAGCGCATACGCGGTCGCCTCGCACATCGCAGGCGTCCGGGACTTCGCCTACCCCGGTACGCTGTCCGATGATGTGACATCAGGAAAGGTCACCACCATCGGCAGTTACTACAACTGGACCGCAGAGGCTGTCCTCGCCACCAACCCCGACCTCGTCATCGTGGACAAGGCGCAGATCGAGACGGACGACGGACGTCTGAAGCAGTTGCAGGCGGTCGGCGTCACGGTGGTCGTCCTCGGGACCGACTACGGGTTCCAGAACGTCCTCAGCAACTACGAGCTCATGGCGAAGATCCTCGGTAAGCAGTCCGTCGCCAAGGACCTCATCGACAAGATGTCCAAGGCCTACGACACC
>JAFVET010000223.1 GCA_017475875.1 Candidatus Methanomethylophilaceae archaeon | reverse complement strand
TGTGCGGTATTTCTCCGGCAGATCCGACACTCTTTCGTATTTCTCCAGATCGGGGATATCCTGGAGGTCCAGGGATTTAGAGATGTATTTGGCGATGTAGTTGATAGGATTGGTGTAACCTTTCATCTGCAGGTTGTCGTTGGTGAACCCGTAGATGTCGATGAACCCCTGTCCCCAGATCGGACTTTTAGAATTCCAATCATCGAGGTTCTTGAGTTTGGAGAGAATGGAACGGGTGTAAGGGTCGGAAGGATCTGGGCGGTATGAGCGGCTCTTCCTATGCCACTTGATCTTCAGAGGCCTCTCCAGATGGAGGATGATGTGCACCGCAGGATACCCGGAGGTGGTGGACTCCTTCACGATGACCTTGGAATATCCTCCGTCCAAGGCCTTCTCTAGACGTGCGAAGAACCTGCTGATGCCTTTGCCTTTGGTAGTGATGAATCTGTTGGCCTCATCACGCGACATAACATCATGGTCGATCGTAAGGGTCAGGAAGAAGAGATGTGAGAAGAGTCCGGAAGAGGTTTCTTTGGAGATGGTTGCTTTCTTGATCAGCTTCGCTAACATCGATTTCTTGAACGATTGACGTAAAGCGTATGCGGCGTTACCTCTCCTCGATACGGGACAGGCACGATGCTCCCCCGTATCGAGATTGGCGAATAGGTTGTAGTAGACGAGGGTCACCCATTGGACCAGATCCTTCAGCAGACAGTCCGAGTCGATCTCTCCCGAGAGTACCTTCTCTTGGAGCTCGGAACGCTCCATCGTGTCGAAAACGGACACGTCAGGGCCTCCCGAAAGAGGATATTCCTATCGGAATAAAAATCGTGAAAATCGGCCTTTCCCTGATTTTGTTATTTTGGAATTCGCCGAGGATTCTGGATAAGGATGGTCCCCACTCCCTGATTTGAACAGGGGGCCTGCTGATTTCAGCGGCTGTATCGGTAACCCGAAGACACTTCTACAGTCAGCCGCTCTGGCCAGTCTGAGCTAAGTGGGGACATACGATGGATAGAGAATTTGTATATTAATCTAACGGTCGCGACGGTCTCAACCGATATAGGACAGATCCACAGGAACCTGGGATTTGGCACCTTCTGGAACGATACCGTTCAACAGTTCCACTTTTGAGGCCGCGTCTTTGATGTCCTTCTGATCCAATTCCAGATCGAGGATGTCGCACAGACAGGAGACCACCTGGCTCGCACTGCGGAAATCGTTGATGAGTCCGAACGTCTCTCCCATGAGACCGGTACATCTGATGCCGTGTCTCCTCGACAGACCGAGGAACATGGCCGCCCCGCCGACGACTCCGCCCATGGGTTCGTTCGGAACGAACACCACCCCCTTCTCTTCCAAGGACGGCTTCATGTCCGGATCGGACACCAACCCAAGGATCCTCTGCGTCTCCTGAGGCTGACCTTTGGTATAACCGCCTATCGAGATGACCTCGGTGATTCCCAAATCGAGAAGGGTGGAAAACTCGAACTCCGACAACGAGTACTGACCCTCGGATGTCGGCGGCTGGACGGGCCCGGTCAACAGGAGTATGTCCCTCCCGCTGCTGCACATGTGCCAAAGGTCGTGGGAAAGAAGCTTTGGAACCGAATCCTCGTCGACGATGACCTGTGCCGGGAAAACATCCGAATAGAACGAGGCCATGAGGTTCGCGCCAGACTTCTCGATGATGTAACTGACGGTAAGGCCACCGACGTTGCCTACGCCCGGAAATCCGACAACTAGTACGGGGGAGACCAGCCTGGTCTTGAACTCAAACTCTACGGAACTTGCCATCGGGCCCATACTCCTGCCTTATCGCCTCGCGACGATACTTCCCATAACGGTCTTCCGGGGAAAACCTCGGGGGGACGGGTAAAACCGTCCCGACCCCGCAACAGATGTCCGAAAGGGTGTAGGCACCACAGACGCTGCATCTGCGCATCAGAGAACTCATGTCACTTGCTCTCGCGCTTGAGGACCGCCGTTCCGCCAGCCTTCGTCAGCTGGTTTATGGCGACCGACGAGACGCTCTTCAAAGTCTCCTCGGCCTCCTTGTATTCCGGAGCGGTCACGACGATGCGGTATTTCGGACAGCCGACGCAGGTTATCTCGACCTGCTCCCCCTCGGCCGAATCCAAAGCGGCGACGAGGGCGGACCTGACGCGGTCCATCCCGTCGGGGGCGGAAGACGTCATCTCCAATATGGCGTCGATGCTGACCGTCGGAGGGGCCACGTTCTCCCGGGCCACCTCCAAGAAGGTGTCGGTCCATTCACCGGAGAAGTCCCCGAGGAACCCTTCGGTGTCCGAAACCGCGTCCTCGAACGCCTCGTAGAGGGATTCGTACTCCTCCAACAGCTCGTTTCCGAACATGTCGTAGGCCTCGTCCACGGAAATGGACATGCGCTCGGCAATGATCTCGACGAGCTTCTCGGCCTTCTTCTCGTTCTTCCACTGTTGGATCTTCTCTCTCTTCTGGTGTTCGTTGACGGATTTCAGGGAAAGGTCGATATGGCCTTTGGATGAATCCACGCCCAGGACCTTGCAGACGATCTTCTGACCTTCCCTGACGAAATCCCTGATGTACTTTACCCAGCCAGAGGTAACATCCCTTACATGGACGAAACCTTCCCTGTCGTCGTACTCGTCCAAGGTGACGAACGCACCGAAGTTCTTGACGTTCTTCACGGTGCAGACGACAAGCTCGCCGTTTTCGGGGAAGCCCCTGACTCTTGACATCAGCTGACGACCTCAATCACTTCGCCTTTGATCTCGCCTACGCCGCCCTTGGGCACGATGAGGGTCGCACCGCAGACGTGGCAGGTGACACGGGTGGCAGCTTTCTTGAAGGAAATCTGCTCGTTGGCGCAGTCGGGGCATTTGATCCTGATGAAATCTCCGGTCATGTGATCACTCCGTGAGCTCGAACTTCTTCGCACGAATGCAGGGTGCGAGGTTGGCTTTCTTGCAGGTGGTGCATCTGTACCTGAGGTTGATCCTCTTGGTGGGCTTCTCCCTTCCTTCGGGCTTAGGCCTCGGGAAACCTCCGTAACCTGCGGTGACCTTTCTGAATCTCCTCTGACCCCATTTGAGCTCGCTGGCTTTCTTCTTCTTGACCCTCTCGACCTCCTGGACGGTGTGGGTCTTACAATAGGGACAGTATCTCTTGATAGTCCTGGGCATCTTCATTGTTATCACCCTGTGATTGAAACAGACCGTGTTATACTGAGGTCCTATAAAAAGATGACACATTGTGGACGTCTGGTCCGAACGGTGTCCGGGATGACGTACAGGAATCCGGACGGGATCGGTGCCTGCGTTCCGAGAACCTGTAGACGGACCCCTCCGAACCGGCGACGAGGACCTCCTCGACCCTGTTGAGGAAGAGTCCGTTCTCGACCACTCCGGGGATGGAATCTATGGCGGTCTCGAGGAAGTACGGGCGCTCGATCGGCCCGAAGGCGCAGTCGTAGATGTAGTTGCCAGTGTCGGTCACGAACGGCGCACCGTCCTTCATGCGCAACACGGGGGTGCAGCCCTGGCGCTTGAGCGCGTACGCGGTGTGCTCGTGACCGAAACGTACGACCTCGACCGGGAGGGAGACCTTGCTTCCGAGGACGTCGACCAGTTTGGAGTCGTCGACGATTATGACCTCGGTGAGAGTGGCGGCGGCCACGATCTTCTCCCTGAGGAGCGCCCCTCCGAGACCCTTGATGAGGTTCATCGACGGGTCGACCTCGTCGGCCCCGTCTATGGTGACGTCGATCCCCTTCACGTCGGCGAGTTCGAGCACCTCGAGGCCGAGTCTCCTCGCCTGTTCGGCGCTCTGCTCCGAGGTTGCCACGCATTTCAGGTGGTATCCGTCCTCCGAGACAAGGCGCCCGATGGCGTCGATGGCGTATCTGGCCGTGGATCCTGTACCCAACCCGACGGTCATGCCGTCCTTCACGTAGAGTTCCACCGCCTCTTCGGCGGCCATCTTCTTGAGCTCGGATACGTCCAACGCCATGTTATCGTTACAGGGTATGGACAGGGGATATATAAGCTGCGGTCGGTCCAGGGATGTTGCGACGAAACGTCTCGCGTTGCTTTTAAAGCTGGATGGGAATGACCGCCCATGATCCTCGCATCGCTCTATTCGGGAGGGAAGGACTCGACCTTCTCGATGTATCTGGCCGAACAGTCCGGCCACGAGGTCCCCCTCCTGGTGAGCATCCGTCCCGTGGAGGACTCGTCTTGGATATTCCACACCCCCAACCTCGACGTCGTCCCGCTCATGGCCAAGTCGATGGGGAAGGAACTCGTGACGGCCCCGACCGACGGGACCGAGGAGGGCGACATGGAAGGCCTGAGATCGGCGTTGGAAGGACTGGACGTCGACGGCGTGGTGACCGGCGCGGTCTGGTCGGACTATCAGTGGGACCGGATGAACCTCGTCTGCGGGGAACTCGGGTTGAAGGTGGTCTCCCCGATGTGGAGGAAGGACCAGGGGATGGTCCTCAGGACCATGATCGACAGCGGGATCGAGGCGGTGGTGATAGGCTGCTACGCGGAGGGCGTCGGACCGGAATGGCTCGGGAGACCCCTGGACCTAGATGCGGTCAGGGACCTCGAGGAGCTGAAC
>JAFVET010000222.1 GCA_017475875.1 Candidatus Methanomethylophilaceae archaeon | reverse complement strand
TGAACCGTCCAACGGGACCCTTTCGCCGGGCAGCACTTCGATGCGGTCGCCGACTCCGACCTCTTCGGGGTCGACCTTCACCACTGTGCCGTCCCTTATCAGGTTGGCGTACTCGGGTTGTATGTCCATCAGGTCCGATATGGACTGTCTGGTGCGGTTGACCGCCTTCCTCTCGAACCATTCGCCTATCTGGAAGAACAGCATGACGGCCATGGCCTCGGGGAACTCGCGTATCACGAAGGCCCCCAAAGTGGCTATAACCATCAGGAGGTGCTCGTCGAACACCTGGCCGTGACCTATGTTGCGGGCCGCCTTCAGTATGACGTCGTACCCGACTATCAGATATCCCGCGAAGAACACTGCGAACTGGACGAGGAGGTCGGCATCGATGATGTAGTGCAGGACCGCACCGATCGCGAAGATGCATGCTCCGACCCCCATCCTGAGGAGGAAACGGTCCATCGGATCACTTGAGTCTCTTGATCTGTACTTCTCCCTCTACCTTCTTGGCGATCTTCGAGGCCTGTTCGACTATTGCCTCGATGTCGTCGCCATCGGTCTCGATGGAGAGCTTCTGGGTCATGAAAGTGAGGTTCGCCGCCGTTACTCCAGGTATCTTCTGGACCTCGCGTTCTATCTTCGCGGCGCAGTTTGCACAGCAGAGCCCTTCGAGCTTGAGTACTGCCTTCATGTAATCACTAAAGTTGAATAGTCGCTCAAGTATAAAACACTTGAGCAACCGTTCAACAATTAAAAACTTCAGATGAGGGATATCAGGTCGCGGATGACGGATTCTGGATCCTTGGCCTTCACGACCCCGGATGCGAGGAGAACCCCGGACGCACCCAAATCGAGAGCGGTACGGACGTCACGCCCGTTTTTGACACCGGCTCCGCAGAGGACCGCCACGTCCTTGTCCACGGAGTGAACCGTGTCCACAGTATCCGACACTATCTTCGGATTGGCGGTGGTGACAGACACGTCTCCTCCGATCAGCTCCGGAGGCTCGACGGCTATCATGTGCGGGTGGAACGCGGCAAGGTCCTTGGCACCCTCCGCGGTGTCCGAACAGACGCACACGCAAAGTCCGAGGTCCTTCGACATCGAAACGCATGTGCCAACATCGGAAACCGACTGCTTGTGCTCGGAATGGTTCACCAACGTTCCTGCACAGCCCGCGGCCGCCACCGACGAAGGTGTCGTGAAACCGGTACCGGACCCGGGCTTCCTGGGATCCACGTTCTGTGAGAAAACGGGTATGGAGCAGGACGCTGCCACAGCGGACAGCTCCAGCATGGGAGGGCAGACCACGATGTTGGCTCCGCTCTCCTCGGCGACCTTCTCGCAGATCTTGGCGAGGGTAAGGGCCTTACGGCCCTCGACCTCGCTGTAGACCTTGAAATTGACTATTACGGACGGGAATCCGATGTCACTCAAGTTTCTCGAACCTCGAAGTGAGCTCTTTGAGGACCTCGGGCCTGGAGGTGTACTCCATCTCCTCGGGTCCGAGGATCGAGGGCATGAACGGTCCCTGCGACCTGATGAACTTGCTAGCCTTGACGGCGTTCATGCGAGCGAGGTCCCAGGTGTTGCTCTTGAAGAAGTCCACGGGGGTGTGCACTCCGCCCTTGGAGTTCATGGGCTCGAGTCCCTGGAGCTTACCGTTGTTGAGCTGGAATCCGAGGCAACAGATTCTTGGAGGTCCGTCGAAGTAGACGGGGTCGGAGTCCTCGGGGGAGCAGGGGTAGAAGGCACCGTAGTGGCTTCCCCTCATCCATCCGGCGACGAGCATGGGGCTGTTCATGAAGGGCTGCAGGTACTCTCCGACGGAGGGGAGTCCGCTCTGTGCACGACAGATGCAGACCGGGTCGTCCTTTCCGATGTACTTGCCTGCGGTGAGGTTCAGCTTGTCCGTGGACACCACGCACGCGGGTCCGATGCCGGAACGGCTGCAGATCCTCTTGATCGCGTATCTGGAGGTGTCTCCGAGCAGGGACAGGATGCTGAGGGTCTCCTCGGGGGATTTCATGACGACCTTCTTGTTCTCGAGGACGTCCTGGATCTCGACGCAGAATCCCTTCTTGGCCCTTGCGTCGACGACGAGGCCAGTGGTGGTGAAGGGGTCGAGGAATATCCTGCTCAGCGGGAGCGAATACGCGGAAGGCTCGGTCTTGTCGGCGATGAAGAAGAGCAGAGGTTCGGAACCCCTCTCCTCGAAGGTCATCTCCGCGGACCCGGGGCCTGCTCCCTTGACGTTTCCGGAGAAGGCGTCGGTAAGGATGTCCTGACCGGCGGCGTACAGTTTCATGGACTTGGCGATCTTGGCGGCCTTCTGGAAGCACTCCCACGCGGTTCCGTGGACGTCCTTGTTCCCCTTGCCCTTGTAGTGGGTCATGAACAGGTTGATGTCGTCCCCAACGCGAGTGACGTAGAAATCCTCGATGATGCCCTGCTTCTGGGCGTCGGCCAGAATCTCCTGGCTGGACTCGAGCATGGAGGGGTGGGGCCTGGAGTGGCCCACGACCGACCCTACGTCCGCTTTGATAACGGAAACTGTGACTTTTTCGTTAGACATGGTTACACCGTATTGGCCTCCGTATCTCACGTTCACTATTAAAATATCGGCCGTCATGATTTGGAATTATTCCCCGGTGTCCTGGTACTTTGAAATACGATACCAACATCCCCTCACCCGGTGCCCAAATGTCGAGAACGATGACCCTAGTGCTCCTGCGTCACGGACAGAGCGAATGGAACGAGAAGAACCTGTTCACGGGATGGACCGACGTGGACCTGACTGAAAAAGGGAAACAGGAGGCCCGCGAGGCGGGACGTGCGCTCAAAGCGGCGGGATTCGACTTCGACATCTGCTACACATCATATCTCAAGCGCGCCATCCACACCCTGAACCTGGCCCTCGAAGAGATGGACAGGGAGTGGCTCCCCGTGGAGAAGTCGTGGAAGCTCAACGAGAGGCACTACGGTGCCCTCCAAGGTCTCAACAAATCAGAGACCGCCGCCAAGTTCGGAGAGGCCCAGGTCAACCTGTGGAGACGCTCCTACGACGTCTGCCCTCCCGCCCTGGAACCGGAGGACCCCCGCAACGCCGCCGGCCAGCCGCAGTACCGCGGCGTACCCAGGGAATGCATCCCGCTCACCGAATCCCTGGAGACCACGGTGGCCCGTGCGGTCCCGTTCTTCAACGACAACGTGAAACCTCAGATGGAATCCGTGAAGAGGGTGCTCATCACGGCTCACGGCAACTCCCTGCGCGCCCTGGTGAAGTAGTTCGACGGCCTCTCCTCCGAGGAGATCGTCGGAGTGAACATCCCCACCGGGATACCCCTCGTCTACGTGTTCGACGAGGATTTCAAGGTCGTATCCAAGGACTACGTCGGAGACCCTGAGGACATCGCCCGCAGGATCGGTGCCGTGGCGTCCCAGGCGAAGGCCCGTTGAAACCCGTGCCGGGGGATGTCCCCCGGCTCAATCACAATTCTCGAACTGGCTGTCGTACAGCATCTTGTAGAATCCGCCGAGCTCGATCAGTTCCTCGTGCGTTCCCGATTCGACCACGGACCCGTCGCGCATGACGAGGATCAGGTCCGAGTCCACTATCGTCGACAGCCTGTGGGCTATGACGAAGGAGGTCCTTCCAGCCAGGAGCCTGTCCATGGCGGCCTGGATCCTCTTCTCCGTACGGGTGTCCACTGAACTCGTGGCCTCGTCGAGTATTATCATCGGGGCGTCGCGGACTATCGCCCTCGCTATCGTGAGCTGCTGCTTCTGTCCTGCGGAGAGCTGGACCGAGTCCTTCAGGACAGTGTCGTAACCCTCCGGGAGGGATTCTATGAACGACGCTATCTCCGCCGCCTCGCAGGCCTTGTACACGGCCTCGTCGGACACGTCCTCCCTCGTGTACTTCAGGTTCTCCATGATGGTGCCCTCGAAGAGCCAAACGTCCTGCAGGACGATCGCGAACTGCCTGTGCACCTGCGAACGGCTCAGGTCCTTGGT
>JAFVET010000221.1 GCA_017475875.1 Candidatus Methanomethylophilaceae archaeon | reverse complement strand
TCTTCGTTGCGATCCCTTCTGTCACGCCTCTGGCCGTCGTACGATCTGGGCCTGTCGTCGCGCCTCGGGGGACGGTCTTCGGACCTCTCCCCGTGTTCACGGTCGCCGTCGGTCCGCGGAGGCCTGTCGTCGGTCCTCCTGGGACGGGCACCGTAATCCCTGTTTCCAGCGTATCCGGAACGGTTCGAACCGCCGTCGCGCCTCTGGTATCCGCCCTGTCTCCTGTCGGAACCGCCCTCGTTTCCATCGCGGGGCTTCCTGTAATCCCTGCGACCGTCGCTGCGACCGTCCCTGTGGCCGTATCCCTGCCTCCTGGGAGCGTCGCCCCTATCCCTGCGTGGAGGCCTTTCACCGTCTCTGCGACCGTAGCTTCCCGGTCTCCTGTTGTAATTACTCGATTCTTCGGCCATGTGGACACCGCCAGGACAATTGATTTCCATCGCCCGATTCAGTGGACATATATAACTGGATTTGTAAAAGACGAAGATTGGATTATGGCGCCAGTAACTCGACGCGACGTATCGGGGACGGCCCCGGTGGTCGTGAAGCCACCGGAGCTTATCCCCCTGTTATGTTCCTGGATGTGCATTGTCACTTCCGATGAGTCCGTATGAGCCCGTTCTCACTCCTTGGGCTTCTTGGAGTCCATATACTCCACAGGCGTAGCCTTCAGACCGACCACTCCCGCGACGACGATTATCATGAACACTGCCATCAGCCAGTTGAAATCGTCGAGGCCGAGCACCGCGGACACTATGACCGTCAGACTCACACCCACTCCGATCCAAACCGCGTAAGCGGTGGTGAACGCAATTCCGTGACGCATCGGCCATTCCATGCACACCATCGACAGGGCCAGGAAGAATATGGTGACCAGGTCCCAGTACCATACCGTGAACTGCTCGGTGAAGTCGACTCCAATGGACCAGCCTATCTGGAACACTCCTCCCAGAAGCAGGACTATCCATGCTATCGTCGTCACGCTCTTGCCTTCGAGGAAGGACATCACATCGCCCCCGCGAGTCTGGTACCAATGATACCGATGAATATCATGAACACGAAGGCCATCCTTCTGAAGGTCAGCTTCTCCTTGTACAGGACACGTCCGATGGCTACGATTCCAGCGGCCCCGATTCCAGCCAGTATGGCATATGCCACACCGGGTCCGATATAGTTCACACCGTTCTCGTCAGTCATACCCACGCAGTAGGCTAGCAGGTAGAGACACAGCAGGACCAGAACGACGGCGGCTATGCCCCAACCCTTCTTCTTGAAGTTCTCCGACATGTCGAGACATGTCACCCATATCGGTTCGATACAACTGGCAACGATGAGAACCACCCATGCCAGGATTTCCTCATCCATATGTGAAAAACGTTTATCTGAGTTTATAAAATTAACTAAAAAAAAGGGATATGGTTAAGTAGTTTGTTCTAAAAAGTTTCGTCCATCATAGTGGAATGGGTTTCTCGGTCTGGCATCATATATAATATTGACTGAAATGGTCGAATGTTTTATATATTAAATTGTTAGCAACCTACAGTCTGATCAAACCGAAGACACAGACGATGGGCCCGAGGCCTGAAGACGCACAGGGCCGTCCTTCCTGTGGAAGTCGGACTCGTGCGGGTACTTGCGGTCGTAGAGCAGAGCCGCCAACAGGACCACGAAACACGAACCTGCGTTGTGGACCAATGCTCCAGTGGTGGGTGTGAGCAGACCGAGGACCGATGCCGACACGGCCACGAAATTGATGCACATGGACAGCGTGATCGCCGTTTTGATGGTCCTTACGGTCAGGGAGGACAGCCAGAGGAGATAAGGGATCCTCGTTATGTCGTCGGTCATCAGGACCACATCGGCGGATTCCACCGCGAGACCTGTTCCCATCGCACCCATGGCGACCCCTATGTCCGCCGATTTCAGCGCAGGGGCGTCGTTTATCCCATCACCGACCATGCAGACCTTCCCCTCGGTCTTAAGGCCGTTGACGGCATCTATCTTGCCTTCTGGCAAGAGATCCGAACAGACCACGTCTATTCCAGCCTCGGCTGCCATGAACCTTGCGGATTCGGATCTGTCTCCGGTCAACATGGCTGCCTTTACACCCATTTCCCCCAGCCTTCCCATGACCTGGCGACACTCCGGCCTCAACCTGTCGCTGAGCCCGATGGCACCGATCAGTTCCCCGTTCCCTGCTACCAGTACGACCGCCTTCCCCTGCGAAGAGAGGGATTTCAGATCGTCATTCTGGGAATCCGTGACCTCGACGCCGGAGGCGTCCATGAAACCGAGGCTCCCGATGATGTATTGGCGGCCGTCCACCGTTGCACCTACGCCCCTTCCGGGCAAAGACTGGAACCTCTCCGGATCCGTTATCTTCAGCCCCTTTTCCCTGGCATGCGAAACGATGGCGCGAGAGAGCGGGTGTTCGCTCCTGAACTCCGCGCTGGCGGCTATCTCGAGAACTTCCGTCTCGCCCGTCTTTCCGAACGACAGCACATCCGATACCTCAACGGCGCCGTACGTCAGCGTTCCCGTCTTGTCGAACGCGACTGTCTTCGCGGACCCCATCTCCTCCAGGGCCGCCCCGTTCTTTATGAGCACCCCGTGCTTCGTGGACTGGCCAATGGCCGCCACGATCGCGGTTGGAGTGGAAAGCACAAGGGCGCATGGGCAGAAGACGACCAGCACCGTGACGCCGCGGACGACGTCACCTGTGACCAACGCTGCGATTACGGCTATGGACGCGGCGATGGGTACCAGCCAGCTGGCCCAGCGGTCGGCTATCCTCTGAGTGGGGGCCTGGTTGTTGTCCGCTTCCTTGACCAGCCTCACCAACCTTTGGACGGAACTGTCCTCGCCCGTCTTCTCGACCAGCACGTCGATGGAACCGTCGGTGTTGATGGATCCGCTCATCACGGCGTCGCCGGGAACTTTGTCGACGGGAAGGTTCTCACCGGTCAAAGCCGACTGGTTGACGGAGGTCTCTCCGACAATTACCATTCCATCGACCGGGATCGTCTGCCCGGGCCTCACCCTCACCACGTCACCGACCGAGATCTCGGAGACGGGAACCTCGGTTTCTTTGCCATCCTTCACCAGGACGGCACGTTCGGGGACCAACTGGACGAGGTCGTTGAGACCTTTCCACGCACGCTTCGTGGTGTAGTCTTCGAGAAGGGCTCCGATCTCCATGATGAACCCGACCTCGCCGGCGGCGAACACGTCCCCGATGTATATGGCGGCGAACATGGCGATGGTTATCAACAGGGCGGAGGAGATCTTGGCTATCCCCTTGTTGTAAACGATTCTCCAGACCGAGAGATAGAGCAGAGGGTAACCACAGATGACAATACACGGCCACGCGAGGACCGACCCCTGTTCCACCCCCATGTACGGCAACACGAAGGATGCCGCAAGGAACACCCCAGCCAGAACCGTCATCGGCAATCCCGCCAGGAAATCGTTGCACCGACCGGGTGCCTTCCTCCAATCCATGGTTGTAGGATATTGTATTAGTTAATGAACATTTTGTTCAGTAACACACATTATGTTTTTTGATACCGGTTATTCCGGGCCCCGTACCAGGCCATGTTCAATCCTTCAAATCGACGACGGACCGATTCCCTGTTATTCGAACATTCAGCGTGAAAATATAGATACACGAATGGAATTTCACGGACAGATAGACCGTCGCCAACAGAAGACAAGACTCGCGATATATCGGGCGTTCTCCTCGCTGCTCATGGAGAAGAGCTTCGCCGCCATCACCGTGCAGGACATCATCGACGAGGCGAACGTCGGGCGCAGCACGTTCTATTCCCACTTCTCCACGAAGGAGGACCTGATCGACGGACTGTGCAAGGAGATATTCTCGCACGTGTTCTCGGAACCTGAAGGTCCCGGGGCCGACCATGACTTCTCGCACAGCAGGTACAACATTGATGACGAACTGGCACACATCCTGTACCACCTACGTTCATCCTCGGATCTCATCATCCCGATGATCTCGTCTGACTGCAGCGAGATGTTTTTACGCCATTACAGGACAGAGTTGGCTGGAATCTTCTCGAAAGACGAAGATGGGACGGATGACTTCTGGACGTTCATGCTCATCGGAGGATTCGTGGAAACCAGCAGATGGTACCTCTCCCACGTTGAAATGACCCCCGAAAGCGCTGTGGAGATGTTCATGGAGGTCTACGGACGCCTGCTGCCTGATGAACGTTCTTAAAGAAAGCGTGCGATTACGGTTCATGCAGACCGCCATAATCATCGAAGGATATTCGGCCAGTAGCGAATACGAGAGCGCCACCAGGTTGCATGCGGACCGTCTTACCGAGATTCTCGGAACGGAGGTCTACTACGGATATGCGCGCAAAGGCGACACCTCGATCGACG
>JAFVET010000220.1 GCA_017475875.1 Candidatus Methanomethylophilaceae archaeon | reverse complement strand
GTGAACGGGTCCAGGAAGGTCGTGCCGATGCCGGACGACGGCCCGGTTCACCACCTCAAAGCGGTGCTAGGGCACGCCGAGGAATCGGACGTCCGTTTCGTATATCTGCCTCCGTACCGTCCCCAGTTCAACCCCATCAAGCTGGTCTGGAAATCGATGAAACGCGTGGTATCCAGCATGTTCATCCTGGAAAGACATCAGCTGATCGATGTCGTAAGAGAGAGTTTCATGGAGGAGACGAGCAAGACAAGCTACCTGGATGGTTGGATGAAGACCTTTTTAATCGATCATGATTCTAAAAAGTTAGGTTCGTGACTATAGATGGTACTCTCTCGCGGCGGAGCAGGGAAGCACCTTGACGATATGCAACCTAGGATTCCTCTACGAGACCGGCGACGGCGTCCGGATGGCCTCGGACAGGAACGACGCCAGGGCCCAGTGCAACCTCGGCGTCATGTACAACCGCGGGAAGGGAGTCCCGCAGTCCTACGAGGAGGCCGCTAGATGGTTCAAGCTGTCCGCCGACCAGGGCTTCGAGGACGCCATAGTGGCGCTGAAGGCTCTCCGAGGTGGCCTCAGGCGACGTCCCCGATGCGCGGGATGCCGTCCATGGCCCCCTTCCTGGTGCACGACAGCGAGGCGGCCTTCACGGCCACGCGCACGGACTCCTCGACGGAGGCTCCCTCGGACAGGAGAGCGGCGAGATATCCTACGAAGGTGTCTCCAGCTCCGGAGGCGTCCACCGCGTCGACCCTGTGGGCCGGCACCATGCGGCCGCGGTCCCCGTCGGAGTAGAAGCATCCGTCCTTCCCCAGCGTGACCACCACAGTCCCTGCCCCTCTCGAGACCAGGAACCCGCATCCCTCCTCGACATCGTCCGTCCCTGCGAGGGACCGGAACTCCGACCTGTTCAGAACGAGGTAATCCGACATCCCGATCATGCGGTCGTCGACCGGCCTGAACGGGGCAGGGTTGTACACGGTCTCGGCTCCGTGCTCGGAGGCCATCCTCATGACGGCGGTGTCGGTCTCGGATGGGATCTCGTTCTGCAGGACGACGACGCATCCCGCGACCGCATCGGACGCGCTCTCGACATCCGCCGGTGACAGCATCATGTTGGCTCCCCCTATGACGGCGATGCGGTTCTCGGAGCGGCCGTCCACCTCGATGAACGCCTGCCCGGTGTCTCCGCGCTTCCAGGCGACGGACAGGAAGACCCCTTCTTTCGCGAGCCTCTCCTCGATCATCCTTCCCTCCCTGTCCTCCCCGAGAGCGGTGACAAACGTCGTCTCGGCGCCGGCTCTCGCGGCCGCGACAGCCTGATTCGCCCCCTTTCCTCCGCAGGAGACGATCTTCCCTGTCGCCTGCACGGTCTCCCCGGGCGAGGAAAACCTGTCGAGATAGATCACTGTGTCCACATTCGAGCTTCCGACGACCAGAACTCCGCGTCTCGTAGCCATAGATCATTCCGCGTCGACGATGCGCTGTCCGATATTGAATCCTGCGGGCCGCCTCATCGCCGCGATCGGCAGACGCCCCTCCGCCATCATGTCTCGTCCGCGCAGCCGCATCCTCCCGTCGCTGGCCCCTCGAGGACGGACGCTCTGCCCGGGAATCCCTTCGGCGCCGTCGATACTGCTTCTCGATGTCGATACGGGGATGGCGTCTCGTCCTCGTCGAGCACGGCTCCTCGTTGAAGATTCAGTGACCCTGGGGTGTCACTGAAACTTTCCCCTTCAACCGTCTGGCCATGGCTTAGGGGTCACTGGACCCCCGATCCGCCTCGTCTCGGGCCGCGAAGACCCTTTCCGCGGGAGGTTCTCGTCGTTCGACTTCTCCTGCGGAAGAACGATCCAGATCGAGTTCGGCAAAGACCCGGAATGCCCTGTGTGCGGATCCAGGCAACAGGAACCCTAAACCGTTCATATATCGCGGAACGGAACTATGTCGCAGCATCCGCATTCGAGGCACATTGTCCTGCTGGTCCGAGTGTCCAACGAGTGTCTGGCCATGACCTCCTTCTGCTTCCTGGCCAGGGCTATGATCCTGTCTGAGGAGGCTTTCTCCAGCCTTCCCATAGACTCCTCCAGGGACTGGCGGTTAATGCCATTGATGCGGAGGGCCCTAAGCCCGGGAATCACGCCTATCCCGCAGAGCCTTTCCATGACATCGTACACATCCTGGTCGGTCTCTCCGAACCCGTAGATGACGTTCGAGGTCACGTTTCCCCTGCCGAATATCCCGACGGCTGCCTCCAGCATCCTCCAGATATTCCCGCGGTCGAGGTCCGGGCAGACCCTCCCGAATATCTCGTCCGTGGCGCATTGCAGGTTGAGCTTGATCTCGTCGGCCCCGGCGTCCTTCAAAAGCCTCAGATGCGATTCGGACGAGACGTAAGGCTCTACGCCGATCCTAATGCCGGGATACTCTCTGCGGACGGCCCTGACGAGACCGGCCATGCGCTCCACTGTCGCATCAACGCCTCCCACCACCCCGCTGGTGAACGACACGGAATCGAAGGAGTAAAGGGACAGGGACTCCCCTATCAACTCTAGGACCCTGGCCTCGCTCATCTCTTTGACCTCGTCCGCACCGAGGCGGGGGGAAGAGCAGAACGCGCACCTGTATTCGCATCTGGGATCGATGTTGAAGAACGCCTGATCCGGGCAATGCCTAATCACCGGGATCAGCTCGACCCCCTTCAGGAACAGATCCCCGTCCTTGAAGAGGGATAAGATGCCATCCCCGTCCACGACGAGATCGAATTCCCCGGAATCGTAGGAGATCGGCTTCTTGACCCTGTATCTCCCGAACCTAATCGCGACCGTGTCGAATCCGGCTCCAGGGCCTGCTGTGGAGTGCGATACCTTGAAGGGGATCTCGAACCCCTCGGGAAGCCTCACGGGCCCGCCCATGGACAGGACGGCCTTCTTCTCTACCATCTCCATGTCGATGGCGTCCGCCGTGTTGTCGGCAACAGATTGTCCTTTCATCGTGTCCACGATTGTCTCAAGCAATATTAAACTATATTCATATATGAAAATAGAATTTATCCCAACGAGAAGAATGACGCAGAAAGACTCGGATTACGGATTCAGGACGAGAGCCGTCCATGCGGGAAACGACGTAGACAAGGATTCCGGAGCGATCAAAAGACCGATTACCATGGCCAACAGCTACGAGCTTCCATATGATCCCACCTCCATCAACTGGAGCGATGCGGGCCCGAATCTGTACACCCGCAACGGAGGGACGAACCAGAAATACCTTCAGGAGAGACTGGCTTCTCTGGAGGGAGGGGAAGACTGCATAGTGCTGGCATCGGGGGTGTCGGCCCTGTCCGCCCTGTTCTTCTCTAATCTAAACTCGGGCGACCACGTGGTGTTCTCCGATGTCACCTACATCGCGACGTACAGGCTCCTGAACGAGCTCTTCAACAGAAAGTACGGTGTCGAGACGACGATGGTGGACACCTCCGACCCAGAGAACGTCAGGAGGGCGCTGAAGCCGAACACCAGGCTCGTCCACATCGAGACCCCGGGCAACCCCACGCTAAAGATCTCCGACATCGAAGCCATAGCCAGAATCTGCCACGAGAGGGGCGTAAAGCTGTCCGTGGACAACACCTTCGCATCCCCGTTCAACCAGAGGCCTCTGGAGCACGGCGCCGACTTCTGCGTGGAATCGCTGACGAAATACATCAACGGCCATGGGGACGCCATGGGCGGGGCGATAATAGGTCGCAGGAAGGACCTGGAATCGATCCGCGCCCAGTCCCAGATCAATCTCGGAGGGGTCATCAGCCCTTTCAACGCATGGCTGATCATGAGAGGGTCCGTGACGCTCCCTCTGAGGATGAAGGCCCACAACGAGAACGCGATGTCGATCGCCAGGCATCTGAAGGGTCTTCCCTGCGTCAGCTTCGTGTCGTATCCTGGCCTGGAAGACGACCCTGGGCATAGGATTGCCAGAAAGCAGATGGGCCCTGGATTCGGAGGGGTCGTGTCCTTCGGTCTCAGGGCGACGCACGACCAGTACAACCTGTTCGTAAGCCGTCTCAGGATCATAGTCTCGGCCGTGTCCCTGGGCCATGACGAGTCCCTGATCGTGTTCCTCGGCGAGGACGATGAACGCCGCGAACTCTTCGACGAGCACTTCAGAAAGGGATTCTTGAGGTTCAGCGTAGGGATAGAGGATGCGGAGGACCTCATAGCCGACATAGACCAGGCCCTCGAAGCCGTCGGGCTACTGTGACCGCCTGTCGAGGGCATCCCTCCGGCGCCATTCCCAGAGAGCTTCCTTCAATAGACCCGCCTTATGCTCCTGACGCACTCGTCGACCACGGAATCGATGTCGATGGCGTCCTGCATCTCCGCGACCTTCTCCACCTTGGCCTCCGTCACCGGCCCTATTGGCACCGCCGCGCACCCGGAGGTCTTCATGATGGAGATGTCGAACGTGCCTATGCGCTTCGCGATCGCGATGACCTCTGTCTTGTCGAGACCGATGAGCGGCCTGAGCACAGGGAAATCCAGCCCGCTCTGCTCCGCCCTGATGTTGGTCAGCGTCTGGGACGCTACCTGGCCCAAGGAATCCCCCATCACAATGCCGGAAGCGCCCTGGGACATGGCGAACCTCTTGGAGACCCTCTGCATGATGCGCTTGCACATCACGCACTGGTAGTGCGAGTCGCAGTTCTCCTTGATTATCCTCTGGTTCCTTCCGTGGTCGGCGACGAACACAGGGAACTCCTTCCTTGTATAACGCTCCAGCTACTCGGCTATCCGGATCACCTTCTCGAGATCCTTCGGGTCGCCGAACTCACCGTTGCTCATGTGCAGGAGGACGACATCCGCCCCGGCTTCTGACACGAGATAAGAGGCCACCGGGGAGTCTATCCCGCCTGATACGAGAGATACCGCCTTCATAACATCACACCCTATGGTAGACGACGTCTATGGCCTGAGCGTCGCCCGATTCCATCTGCGACAGTATCCCGTCTATAGCCACATCGTTCATGCCTATGGTGGGAACGAACACCGGAAGCCTGGATTCCCCGATCGCTTCCAGCTGGTCGAGGGAGCATCCATTCACTAACCCGAGAATCCTGTCGGGGACTTCGTCGCCCTCGCCCAGCGTCCTCAGATGAGGATCGTATCTCTCCAATATCGGGATTCCATAGTCGCCGCATACGGTCACCTTGCACCCCCTCTTCATCATGAGCCATGCAGACACGAGGCTGCGTCTGTCGTCCACATACGCCAAGACGTGGCCCTGACTTCCGAGGGGGAGGCCGGCATGGCACGCTATGTACGAGGTGAAGATGTACGCCCTGTTCGACCTGACCTCTACGAACACCGTCTTGTCGGGATCGGTAAGATCCACCCTGATTCCCTTGGAAGAATTGGCCTCGAGGACGGCCGATCCGACCTCCCTCTTAATATCCAGGCTTGTGAACGGATACACGTCGCTGTCTCTCCTGGCATCGACCGCGAACGTGTCGCCCTGGATCAGCAGCTCCTGCGATATACAGGAAGCGGTCCGCTTTATCTCCTCAAGAGAAGCGGCGCATTTCGTAGCCACCGATACCGACGATATCCCGAAGACCCTCTTCAGCGATGCTACGGCCGCCTGGACATCATCCGTCTCGACGTACAGCCTTGAGTTCGCTATCGATACGACGGCTTCCACCGAGTCTTTGGCCAGCATGTCTATGATGTTGTGCTTGAGCATGCCTTCGAACCTGCGCCTTACAGGATCGCTCTTGAGCCCGATCTCGCTGTATCTCACCAGTATCGTCTCCACATGATCACCACGATTACGCACCAGCCTAATCCTGAGCCGTTATTTATTTATTTCCTATATGAAATTAGTATATTGTGATGCTATGACGACAGGCCACGGAAAACATGTGTTCGATGCCATCGGGATGACGAGAGTGGTCATCCAGGACGGCAAGGTCGTATCGGTCGGAAAGCCGGAGCTGAAGTACTGCCCCCTGTTCAAGAAGTTCAGGGGAATGGACGAGATAACCCCAGAGATGGTGAAAGAGAACATCGAGTTCCGCATCAAGGACTTCGGGTTCTGCACCGAGAACAGGGTCGTCCGTGCCGACGACTACATCACGTTCGGGGTTTCGGAGATACTGAGCACGTCTCTGGAGAAGGGAAAGATAGATGCCGCCGTGATTGCGGCCGACGGATGCGGGACCGCGGTGATAACGGACCCCTACATCCTCCAAGGGCTCTGCGGAAGGATCTCCGGACTGGTCGAGACATCCCCTCTGAAGGTAGTGCTCGACGCCGTGGGCAGGGACAATGTCGTCGATTCCGAGACCGTTCCCGTGAACATGGTTGAAGGGTCCATCCTGGCGGACAGGAAAGGGCACAAGAGATTCTCAGTCACAGTCTGCAAGCCGGAGGACGCACTCAGAATAAGGGAGCTGTTCGGCGACCGGGCGATTATCGTCGGTGTCCACACCAGCCACATAACCCGCTGCGGCGTCGAGACGATGTTCGACTGCTGCGATTTCCTGACCGCCTGCGGATCGAGATGGACCAGGGAGGTCGCCAAGGAGAGAGGGGTGCTCGTCGCAGGCAACAAGGTGGAGATCTTCGGAATCACGAACATCGGAAAGGAGCTCGTCCTGGACAAGCTGGAGTCGATAGGCAAGAAGCCCTATTCCGGCGAACCGCTGGATGAGCCGAAGCCGCTTCTGGAATGGAGCCGATCCATGCGGTAAGAGGGCGTTAGTAGGAAACTATAGCGATATCGATGATATCGTTTCCCATTAGGAAAGAAGGAGGGTGAACGTCCTCCGGTTACGTCTGACTATAGTCAGAAATGCTGGGACGGGACATCGGATCGGCGCTTGAGCCTACCGATGCAGGTCGGATACCGCCGCATGAACGCTCAGATCCCCCTGGTCCTTCTGGAAACGATAGACGTCCTTACAGGCAAGAGGTCGTTGGAGGACAGCCGGCTGATGCGGAGCAACAGGTTTTTGTGGCGCGCTTTGAACGATGGGGAAAGCTGGGAAGAAGTCGCAGAGCGGTACAGGAATCTGAATGAACGCTGTGACCGTGACGATATCCGTCACCCGGCCTGAACGCGAACTTCAGTGAATGCCGACATCTGTAAACGGCCTTGCTGGACGGTCCCTCCCTTCGGTTCCAAACCGGAACACCATAGCGGGAACTCTGACGAAAAGCGTTTTCCCAAGAAACCGGCAACCATAGGCAGGACGGCACTGATGCCATGGCCGTCCATAGGGACCTTTTCAACAGAAACAGAGTGTGGGATCACGGTAGAACCGGGAATGTTCAAGAACCGGATGGATATCTCGGACCCCGCTGGGAAACGACTGAACGAGTGCGCGTCCGGGTTACCGCCCATCGAAGGCCGATCCCCCTTGGCAAGAATTCGTCACAGCCGACGGTGGTTGCTTTGGAAATAGACACCTGACAACCGACATGGGCCCTTCGACCCCTGAAAGGTTCATATAGTATCCCCTAATAGACACATTGCTCTTAGAGCCGATGAATGATGACGATACCGTTGCCGGTATCGGAAAGAGGTATTGAAATGTCTGTATTCGTTAAATTCGAGACGCCCAAAGAACTGTCTGACAAAGCCTACCAGCTGGCCGAGGCCGCCAGGGACGGCGGAAAGATCAAGAAGGGAACCAACGAGGTCACCAAAGCCGTCGAGCGCAGCGCCGCCGCGATGGTCATCATGGCCACCGACGTCGATCCCCCGGAGATCCTCGCCCACATCCCCGCCCTCTGCGAGGAGAGGAACGTCGCCTACGTCTACGTCCCCAGCAAGGCCGAGCTCGGCTCCGCCATCGGACTCGACAAGCCCACCGCATCCGTCGCTATCATCGACGTCGGCAAGGGAAAAGCCCTCTGCGAAGAGATCGCCGCCAAAGTCAAAGAGCTCAAGAACTGAGGTGAGCTGAATGGTCGACACTGACAGCATCCCCTCCGAGGTCGTCGAGGTCATCGGAAGGACCGGTATGACCGGGGAGGCAACCCAGGTCAAGGTCCGTGTTCTCGACGGACGTGACAAAGGCAGAATCATCACAAGGAACATCATGGGCCCCGTCAGGATGGGCGACATCCTGATGCTGAGGGAGACGTCCAGAGAAGCCAGGAAACTGGGTATGAGGTGATTTCGATGGTAGACACAACAAGGAAATGCTCTTTCTGCGGTGCTCCCATCGAGCCCGGTACCGGAAAGATGTACGTCAAGAAGGACGGAACTATCCTGTTCTTCGACGCCAACAAGTGCTACAAGAACATGATCCAGCTCAAGAGGGTCGCGAGGACCACCGAGTGGACCGAGAAGGCCGCCATC
>JAFVET010000016.1 GCA_017475875.1 Candidatus Methanomethylophilaceae archaeon | reverse complement strand
GCCAACTACCGCTCCAGGAGGCTGTTCTACGCCGCATCCGTCACGGTGAGCACGGGCATGGTCAGGGAGGACGCCCTGTCGGAGGTGGACGCGTTCATATCCGCCGTCGAATCCGCGATAACCGAGGCCAAGTCCATGAAAGGTAAGCCCACCGGCGTCTGGGCGATCGTCTCCGAGCACAACTCCCCGCTGGCATCCCCCGCAGGGGCCGCGGTGGCCTGCATGCTCGGCGGAAACTGCGTCATCATGAACCCGACCCGCGACGCACCTTACCCCATCTACCAGTTCTACGAGGCCTGCGAGAAGGCCGGCCTCCCGGGCGGGGTCATGAACCTCGTCGTCGACAGGAAACTCGAATCCACCCAGGACCTGGTCTGCGACATGCGCCTCAGCGGAGTGGTGGCCAGCGGTTCCGGCAAGCGCATGGACGACCTGATGTTCATGATGATCGACGACGAGCTGAGGTTCGTCTACGACATCAAAGGGATGAACCCCGCACTCGTCTACCGTCCCGCCGACATGAAGGCGACCGTGAAAGACATAATCGAATCCGCGTTCGCATACAGCGGACAGCGCCTGTACTCGTGCTCCAAAGTCATAGTCCTGATGGAGGACCAGAAGAGGTTCATGGACGTCCTTACGGAATACATGAAGGACGTCAAGGTCGACGACCCGGTCAACGACACGGCCTTCGCCGGTCCCCTCATATCGATGGATGCGGCCAAGAGCTACAGGGAGACCGTGGAGAGACACCTGGAGTTCGTCGTCGCGAAGGGGTCGGCTGTCATCAACCTCCCGGACAACTACGTCCGCCCGGTGGCTGTGACCGGCATCCCCTTGGAAGACAGCCTCGACTACGAGGACACCGGCCTGCCCATACTGGACGTGAAAGTGGTGGACTCCCTCGAATCGGCCTTCGAGGAACTCGAGGACACGGAGTGCGGACTCTCCGCGGGACTGTTCTCCAAGGATCAGAAGGTAATAGACCGGTTCAAGAAACAGGTGGACGTCCCGTTGCAGTACATCAACAAGAGCAGCAGGACCCTGGCGCACGGACTGCCGGCGAAGGTATCGCTCTACACCAAGTGACGTCTCCATCGGAGCAGGTGTTGGATGCACTCCAACCCGTCCCTGTCGACGTCGTCGAAGAGCACAGCCGAGGCACCGCACACCAAAGCCACCGTCGCGACCGAGACGGAGTACTCCCCGGACCAGACACGGACGGCGGTACCGACCTTCGGACCCAGGGAACGAGAGAGGACTGTGCACGACTCGAGACAGTCCTTCATGGTCGTCGGCTCGAGACAGAGCATCCCTCCGTTCCCTACGGCATGCGAGGCATCGGTGAGGAAACCGACGTCCCCAACGGGCATCGGAACGCCCCCGTGACCTACAACCGTGTCCAAGTCTTCCATAGACCGCACAGTCACCGCAGCGACCTCGGGACAGAATTCCATGTCCCTTCCGGCCCAACCGTACGGTCCGTCGACGACTATGTCCTTGGACCACTCCCCGAGTATACGGTCTAAAGTGTCCCCCAACATGGAATCGTCGCACGCGTCGTCCCTGACACAGATGCAGGTGACGCAGGGAAACTCCGATGCGAGCTCCTTGACGAGCTGTATGCGGGCGTCCAACCCTTCCTGGAACAGGATGTCGGACACGGTCAGAGCTATGCCTCTCATGGTATCACAGCGCTAGCTCCTCCCCGTGGTTCGAAGCCATGTCCGCGGCTCCGGAACCGCGCACTACCACCGCGTCCGCACCGGCGAGCATCGCACAGAGCGCGGAATTGGACTCGAGGACCGCCATCCTCCTGTCATCGCCGTCGTACATCTCCCACGCCCCGGTCACGTCGCATATGACGGGGAGACCCTCGTCGCCCCTCGAGAGACCTGTGGAACGGAGGCCCTTGATCTCCGACAGACCTTCGGTCCCGCCCCTGATGTCGTATCTGCACAGGACCGCCGAATCGGGATGGATGCATCCGTCCCCGACCAACGGGTCGCCGGGCACCGTGGTGACCACGTGGGATCCGGCGAAATCCGCGACGCGACGGTAGGAACCCTCCGATGAACACCCCAGGATCAGCATCGAACCTGAGACGGTATCCGCTATCTCGTGCAGGGTGGCGACGTCGTCGTCTCCGATGCACACCATAACCGGCATCCGCGTGCGCTCCACCACCTTCTTTACCGTCTGCGCGGCTTCCGGGCCCGGGGCCATCTTCAGACAAACCCCGTCAGCCCCGAGGTCCTTCCAGACCGATGCCCACGCGGGCAGGTCGCCCAGGTGGTTCCTGAACACCGTCCCATCCATCTGTTCGGGAACGGGATCGTCCCTGACCTCGCCGAAAACGAGCGGACGCCTCCTTTTGGCCCCGTCAATAGAGAGGAAGGGCAGGGTCACTGCCCCGCCGAGGGCGTAGTCGCCGATGCCGATGTACATCTCCCTCATAGGGGACCTCGGTTCATCTCGTTGAATTCCACCAACGTGAATATGCCGTTGAGCTTCTCGAGGTCCTTCTCGAGTTCTGAACGGATCTCCTCGGGGGACCTGCCGCTCTTCCCGATGTCCATGGTGAGCTCGAGGTACATCGTCTGATAGCTGATCTTGACCTTGCTGAAGACGGAAATGAGGTTCACGTTCATCCCGGCGATGGCGTCGAGTGCCTGCATCATGCCTCCGGGACAGTCGGGGATCTCCATCCCGGCCTTGATTATCCTGGTGTCCTTCTTGAAGAACGTCACCGACAGGACCCACGTCATCGGGTCCATGGTGAACAGGACAGTCTCACCGTCTACGTTTCCTAATATGTCGCCGTACATCGCACCGATGTCGATGCGGCTCGACTCGATCGTCACAGGGTATCCGCGACGGATCTCCTTCTTGTCCGAACCGGTCTTGAAGAGCCTTCCGACGTCGGCCGGTTTCAGCTCTATCATGCGGATCTTGGAGACGGACGCGTCCCCTGCGGAACGCAGCTCCTGAAACCTGCTGAGCAGGATCTCCCCCTCGCCCGCGAAGTTCATGTCGGCCATCAGACGCCAGACGATCACCGTGTCCGAGATCCCGTTCAGCGAGATGGAGTTCAGGACGTTGATCTGCCTGTCGGCCAGGAACGCGGCCGCCTGGGCGCTGGATCCGGGAACGTCGTCGAGATACATCGTGATCTGCGTGAGGGTGCGGTAGTTCTCCTGCGGGAACATGGACAGGATGATCTCGTAGTCCTTGGGCCCGTCCTCGGGATGCTTGAATATGGTGCTGTAGACGCATCCCCCTTCGACGATACCCATCGTCTCCGCCATCTTGTCGTCAATCCTAATCGTCGAACCCTCGACCTTCGCGAATTCCCAAATCTTCATCTGAGACCCTTCTGGGAGGTCAATGTTCAGGAACAATATAATTGCGATGTCTGTGACATCGCTTTATAGGGGTTCGCAATCCCTCGGTCATGGCATGGAGCCTTGGGGACGTGAGGATCGATGGACAGGTGGTCCTGGGACCGATGTCCGGTTTCACTTCTTCGGCGTACCGCTCGTTCATGACTCCGTTCGGCGCATCCCTGTGCTTCACCGAGATGGTCTCCGACATGGGGGTGCTCCACGGCATGGGGAACACCCGCCCGTTCCTCGAATCCGACCCGGCGTCGCCGACGGCCATCCAATTGTTCGGCTCCAATCCGGACAGCCTCGCCGAAGCGGCATCTGCTGCTCTGAAGGAAAACCCGCACGCAATCGCCATCGACGTCAACATGGGGTGTCCGGTGGAGAAGGTGCTCCGCAACGGGTGCGGATGCGCCCTCATGCGCGACCCGGGACTCTGCGGGCGGATAATCGAGAAAGTCAAGGAATCGGTCGACGTCCCGGTGACGGCCAAGATCAGACTCGGTTGGAGCATGGAGGAGCTGACCTTCCCGCAGGTAGTGGAAGAACTCCAATCGGCGGGCGTCGACTGCATCACCGTCCACCCCCGCACCAGAGCCGACGGGTACTCGGGTTCCCCGCGCACCGACCTGGTGGCCGGGTTGGGGGACACGATGTCCGTCCCGCTGATCATCTCCGGCAACATATTCTCGAGGCAGGACGCGGCATTAGCGTTGGAGACGACCGGGGCGGATGCCGTTATGATCGCGAGAGGTGGCGTCGGCAACCCGTTCCTCCTGACCATGATAGACAGATACCTCAGATACGGCGAGATCCTTGACTATCCGTCCGTCGCCCAACAGATGGAGTGGTGCGAACGGCTTTCCAGGATGATAGTGAACGAGAAAGGAGAGGAGCTCGGGATGAGAATCCTCCGTGCGATAACGCCCAAGTTCCTCTCGGGATGCAGGTACTGCCGCGACTACAGGCTGCGCCTCGCCACCTTCGAGGGTGGTATCGAAGACCTCGCCGCACTGCTCGAAAGGATCTCGTCCAAGATGGGTGAACAGCACATCTGCTGCCATGCGCCGCGCTATCCCGACGGCCGTAACGGGGAACGAAGGCCTATCGATCGGCGGTCAATAGTAAATACGGTCAATTGATAGCCTTGGCCATGAGGATGACGGACTACCAGGCCGAGGTCATTTTCCGTGAGCTCTCGGACATCAAGGAGCGCAGCGCGTTCTACCGTGAGAAATTCAAAGACATTGACGTCGCGTCCATATCGACCCAGGAAGAGTTCGAACAACTGCCGTTCACGGACAAGGGCGACCTCCGTTCGGCCTACCCCCTCGGCCTGATGGCCGTGCCCGAGAAGGACATCGTCCGCATCCATTCGTCGTCGGGGACCACGGGAACCCCCGTCATCATCCCGTATACCAAGAAAGACGTGGACGACTGGTCCATAATGTTCGAGCGCTGCTACAAGATGGCGGGTGTCACCGCGTCCGACCGCATCCAGATCACCCCCGGTTACGGCCTCTGGACCGCCGGGATCGGTTTCCAGAACGGTGCGGAAAGGCTCGGGGCCATGGTCATCCCGATGGGACCCGGGAACACGGAGAAACAGCTGAGGATGATGCAGGACCTGGAGTCCACCGTGCTCTGCGCCACGTCCTCCTATGCGCTCCTGCTCGCTGAGAACATCTCGGCCAAGGGGATCAAGGAAAACATACACCTCCGCAAGGGGATAATCGGGTCCGAACGCTGGGGCCCCAAGATGAGGGAACGCATAGCGAACGAGCTCGGGGTCAAGCTTTACGACATTTACGGACTTACCGAGATCTACGGCCCCGGGATCGGGATAAGCTGCGACTACTCCAACGGCATACACCTGTGGGACGACTACATCTATTTCGAAGTGATCGACCCGGTCACCCTGAAACCCTTGCCCGACGGCACCGTGGGCGAACTCGTGATAACCACGCTCTGCAAAGAAGGAGCACCCCTGATACGCTACCGCACGCACGACCTCACCCGCATCATCACGGGACCGTGCCCCTGCGGATCGCGCTTCCCTCGCATAGACATCATCACCGGCAGGACGGACGACATGATCAAGGTCAAGGGGGTCAACATGTTCCCCGCCCAGTTCGACGAGGTCCTGTCCAAGGTTTCGGGAGCGAGCAGCGAGTACCAGGTGATGATCGACCACCTCGAGGGGAAGGACATGATCACCCTGTTCTTCGAAACGGGGGCTCCAAGGGAGCAGTGGCAGTCGATAGAGAACGAGGTCCTGGAGACGTTCAGGTCCATAGTCGGACCCACCATCATCCCCAAGGCGGTTCCGATCGGCGACCTGCCCCGCAGCGAGAAGAAGACCAACAGGATCTTCGACAACAGATATTGAAAACGGATGAGGTGCGGGTCCCGTACGGACCTCGCTCCTCGTCCATCGGGACGGCGTCCTTGAGGATGACGTGCGGGCTCCCATCGTCGTCCACTATCGACGCCTCCACCTGGTAGACCACCTTCAGGTTCTC
>JAFVET010000219.1 GCA_017475875.1 Candidatus Methanomethylophilaceae archaeon | reverse complement strand
GAAGGTCTTAAATATATGTAACGAGATTCTTGTTATAGTATGGAACCGTATATATTGGAGAAGGACGGGACGCGGTACATGTACCGGTCCACCTCCCATTATTCGAAGGAAAAACGCGGACCGGTGTCCGAGGTGGAGTACATGGGGAGGGTGGTGGACGGGAAACTGAAGCCGAAGAAGGGGTACTTCTACAACGAGGAGACGGGGGAGTTCGGCCGCATATCGGCCGAACCCCATCCCACCGGGGACAGGGTGGTCCTCCGGACCCGCATATTCGGTGACGTCCACCTCCTGGACGCCCTCCAGAGGCGCCTCGGGATACTCGACGACCTCGTCGCGTCCTTCGGGGACCGCCTCGGCCGCGAGATCATGGCCGTGGCGTTCGCCTACACCATACAGCCCGTGGCGCTGATGCACATGGAGGACGTGATAGACAGGCGTTGCATCAGGGAGGTCCTCGGTCTCCCCTCGGACACGGACTTCTCGTCGCCGAGGATGTCCGAGCTCACGGAGTCGATAGGGGAGATGACCGACTCGATGGACGCGTTCTTCCGCAGGAGGATGACCGGCACGGAGGGCGAGCTGATATTCGACCTGACCTCCGAGAGCACCTACAGCGCGAAGAACCCCCTGGCCGAATGGGGGAGGAACAAGGACAAGGTCAAGCTGAGGGTCATCGGCCTGGGGGTGGTGACGGACCGCAAGGGCCGCCCCGTCATGTTCTACATCTACCCCGGTTCCATGGCCGACGTCGCGACCCTGCGCCGCATGGTCGACGACGTCGTCCGCCTCGGCGGGAGGGGATCCACGCTGGTCCTGGACAGGGGGTTCGTCTCCCCGAGGAGCGTCATGTACCTCCTGGAGAAGGGGATAGACTTCGTGATGCCCATGATACTCGGGGACAACCCCGTCATGAAGGGCATAATTACCCGCATGACCGGGCTCGTCGGCGACGTCGGGCACCTCCTCGTGCACAACGGCGACTCGTACACGGTCTTCAGGACGCAGATCGGCGTGAGGGTCAGCAGGGGAGGGAACATCCCGAAGAGGGCGACGGTGTGGGAGGACCCCGACGGCTACGACCTGCTGGCCGAGGAGGACCCGGAGTTCGGGTCCGCCGACGGCCACCTGGACGTGTTCGTCTTCAGGAACACCTCGTCCGCGGCGGACGAGGTCACGGGCATGGACGTCGCGCTGGACGGGATGATCCACGACATGGCCGGCTCCAGGCCCAGGGACCCGGAGAGGTTCTTCCAGAGGACCGCCGGCCGTTACGCGAACCTGCTGGAGTACAGGATGACGGAGGAGGGGATGTCCGTGTCCATCAGGCAGAACGCGCACACGTTCGCCGCCAACAGGAAGGGCGTGTTCGTGATGATTGCGCCCGCCGGCAGCGGGCGCGGCTTCGAGGACGTCCTGAACACCTACGCCGTGCGGGACGTCATCGAGGACGGCTTCCTCGAGGACAAGAGCGAGGGCGACGGACGCACGCCCCGCTCGGGCAAGAGGCCGAACATCAGGGGGAGGACGTTCATCCGCATGGTGTCCTCCATCATGAGGATGGAGATGCTGAACCGCATCTCCGAGGTCTCCAGGGACAGGAAGACCAAGGCGGAGGACAAGCCCCGCGACATAGAGAAGAGGACCCCAGCCTCGCTCCTGGGTTCCCTCAGCAACATCGAGATGATCTACGGCAACGGGTGGAGGCAGATGACGGAGCTCACGAGGGACAACCGCCTGATCTACGACATGTTCGACGTGGGTCCCACGTCGGACATGGGCGGCCGTCCGGACGCCCCGGATCACACATGAACCGACATAGCGAAAAAATCCGAGAATTTCAAGCCGGTTCCCAGCCGCCTCTCCGATCGACCTTCTCTTCTGTTTTCGCCGTGATTTTCCAGAACCCCTTAGTCACCTCGCCATTTTCCGAGTGGGCACGGCCGTCCCGGGCCGTTTCAGGCAGGCCCCGACCGCGTCACGGTCGCGTTCATCGCCCCCGCACCCGTGTACCGGACGCGCATCCGCGCTCTAACTGACGTCCGACCGGCCTATCCAAGAGGGTTATCAACTCACTGATGCCCAAGAACGAAACTTAAAGATCCAGTGACCCTTGGGTGTCACTGATCTTCAAAGGTATGGTTCAAGTTTTGAAAACGTGGTTACCACCCTTGGATGCTTGAGTGTCATCCAGACATGCCAGTAACCGAACGCGTTCATGAAACCGATTCTATATCTTGTAACGCATCACTTGAGAAGATGTGACCTAACCAAATAAGGTTATATATCCAGGCTCCAATTATGGATAGGAGCATTAGGTGGGCTCGTCCTTGAAAGAAGGCACTAACAGACAACAGAACCAGATAAAGAAACGCATGGGAAACGGAGAACTTGTCAACCAACCCTGCTGGGCGTTCATCAAGGAGTTGAATTCTGTTTCTGAAGAGCGTCTCGACAATGTTGCGATAACGGACGGATACCGCCAGTATACATACAGGCAGATGTTCCGTGCTTGGGATCGGTATGCCGAGGCGTTTTCGGGTGTCGGTTTGACCGCCGAGAACCATTCGAGGGTAGGCCTGATAGTAACGCCTCTGCCAGAGTCCATGTTCGCATTCTACGGTCTGAACATGACCGGTGCGAGCATATCCCTAATCTATCACCTCGATCTGTACAACGAGAACCAGATCTACAGCATGATAGAAAGAGAGGCGATCACCGATCTGGTGATTTCAGAGCTTTTCGCATTTCCCAAGCTGATGAGACGCCTGCTCAGGGACAGGGAACTTCTAGGCATAAGGAACATCGTTTTGTTG
>JAFVET010000218.1 GCA_017475875.1 Candidatus Methanomethylophilaceae archaeon | reverse complement strand
GATGGCGGCGAGCATCTTGTTGAGCTCGTCGAGCATGGGGCCTTCGGAGACGCGGACGGGGTTGTCGACCACGATCTCGTAGGCTTCCATCTTGTTCACGATGAGGAATGAGGCCTTCTTCGCGGTCTTGAGGTTCTCAGACGCCTTGTGCATGAGGATCTCCCCGACGAGCATCTTGTCGGGTCCCGCGGCACCTATGGAACCGGCGGGTATGGAGTGGGGCTGACCAGAGGCATCCACGGTGCAGAGAACTTTCACGGAATCCTGGGCGTTGATTTTGTCGATCACATTAGAGGGTATCGCAACCATTTCTATCCCGTGAGAAGAAAGGATGCAGCCACTATTTGCTGGTAACGGTTAACATTCATCGTCCAATTTTCACGAATGGACATACGTCGATACGATGGCCGGCGACTCGTTGTTATTCAACGGGACCAGTGGTCCGCAACCTTGGTTCTGGCACTTGTCGCGTAGTGTCCGATTGCATCAATACGGTCGACGTTCTTCCTCTCGGCTGGGTATGTTTTTGAATCCCTAAACTCTTAAATATGTGCAATCGGTAGGGGAATCAAGTCGGTCACAGGCCGACAGGCGGAATACCATGTCTCACGATGCTCAGTCGGTCGAGGAGCTCACAGCTCTTTACAAGATGCAATCACCCTCTGCGTTCATTGCTTTTGCTATGGAGGGTCTGCCGGATCACGACCACAACGAGCGTTACGACAAGGGTGACCACGAAGGAGCTTCCAAATGCAACTATCCCTGCTGCAACGACAAAGGCGTCTGCAACAGCTGGGGATGGCACGCCTGCTGCATCGGTACCGTGGTCGTTCTCTGTATCTGTTGCTGTTACGCAACCAACGGTTTCAACGGTGTTTGGACCTACTGGCCCTTCTGATTCGGTGAAAGGAAGGGTGTCGGCCACCGAAGACCATGAAACCATATCTCTCGGTCATAGTGAAGCCCACCCTCTTCTGCAACACCGACTGCAAGCACTGTTATCACACACCCGATCAGCGTGAGTCCCGCACAATTTCGATATCGACGGTCGAGAAGTTGATGTCGATGGTCGCCTCGGAATACGAGGCGGCATGGTTCATCTGGCACGGAGGGGAACCGCTTACCCTTCCGATGTCGTTCTACAAACAGGTAATCGAGCTGGAGGAGAAGTACTTCGGCAAGAACTCGTTCCGCTACGGGAACACCATCCAGACCAACGGATTGAACCTCAACCGTCGCCTGATGGCGTATTGTCGTGAAAAGGCGATAAACATCGGTGTCTCATACGAGGGTCCGTACAACTCGGTTCTTCGCGAAGGCGATGTGCAGAAATCCCTGGATTCCCTCTCATCGAAGGATAACAAATACTCCGTCAGCGCCACCATATCCTCGGGTACGGTCTCGCACCAGAAGGAGATCTACGAGTATTTCAGGGACAGGGGGACGAACATCTCGTTCTCACCGGTGATCCCCGCCGGATGTGCGGCATGCAACGGCACCGTTCCCGATGCGGACGAATACATCCGTCACAGCATAGAGACCTTCGACGAATGGTTGTACGACAGCGAGTCGAAGGTACCGCTGATCCCGCATTATCTTTACATCCTCAACTATCTCGGCGAACCCACGCCGTCGGACTGTGCGCACACCTCCTGTCTCACCAAATGGCTCTGTGTGTATCCGGACGGTTCGCTCTATCCCTGCGGGAAGGCCTGTCCCGAGGAGTACCGCATGGGGAACATCAACGACATGGCATCCCTGGACGAAGCGTTCTCGTCGGAGGGCTTCCGCAACATCCTCCTCGCGTCGGTAAAGCGTCGCGAGAAGTGCGCCCAATGCGAGATCAGCCGTTTCTGCAACGGTGGATGCAGCATGGACGCCTATTACGAAACAGGGACCGAGAACAACGGCGGTGATTCCTGCCGTATTTTCAAGGCATTGTTCGGACACATCTCGGTGGAGATTCAGAAGATTCTGGACGAACAACCTGACATGTCCAAGTACAACCTCTTCGTCAGAGACGCCATAGTCGGCAAGCTGGTCAATCCGAAGAACATCGCTTTCTGACCGCGATGGCATCGATTTCGAGACCGACACCCTTCGGCAGGCTGGCGACGCCCACGCAGACCCTGGCGGGATAAGGTTCCTCGAAGAATCCGGCATACACCTTGTTAACTTCGGCGAACGCGGACATGTCAGTGATGTACACGTTGACCTTGACCACATCCTTCATTCCGAGACCCGCAGCCTCAAGGATGGAACGGATGTTCCGGAGGCATCTGTCCGCCTGGTCCGGAAGGTTATCGGGGATGGATCCCGTTTTCGGATCCACAGGTATCTGACCTGAAACGTAAACCGTGCCGTCGATCTCAACTGCCTGCGAGTACGGACCCACCGCGGCGGGAGCGTCATCTGTCGATATGACCTTCATCATCGTCACCTCTTGCCTATGTCGTCTATATTGAACGGTGTCTCCTGGTAGACGTGGTAGTTCAACCAGTTGGTGAAGAACAGGGTGCTGTGTCCCCTCCATCTGACCACCGGGTCCCTGTGCGGGTCGTCGCCCTCGAAGTAGTTGCAGGGAACGTGCGGGTTCATCCCGGCGTTGAGGTCCCTCTCGAACTCGTACGCGAGCGTGTATTTGTCGTACTCGAAGTGACCGGTGATGAACACCTGGTTCTTCTCGGAGACGATGATGGCCACGCCCGCATCGTCCGATTTGCTCACTATGTGGAGGTGGGGGTTCCTGGATATGTCGTCCGCATGGAGCTCCGTGTGCCTCGAGTGCGGCATGAAGAACCGGTCGTCGAAACCTCTGACTATAGGTTCTGAAGGTAGGAGCACGCGATGTTCGAATATCCCAGAAACCTTTGACTGCAACGGGTATTTCGGAATGCCGTAGTGATGATACAGGCCAGCCATCGCCCCCCAGCAGAGGTGCAGCGTGGAGGTCACGTTGTCGACAGACCAGTCCATGATCTCCTCGAGCTCGTCCCAATAGTCGACCTCTTCGTATTCGAGGGTCTCCACCGGGGCACCGGTGATGATCATCCCGTCGAACTTTTGGTCCTTGATCTCGTTGAAGGTGCTGTAGAAGCGATCCAGATACTCGGAGGAGATGTTCTTGGATTCGTGCGACGCCATCTTCACGAGTTCGACGTCCACCTGGACGGGGCTGTTCCCGAGCAGGCGGAGAAGTTGGATCTCCGTCTCGACCTTGGTCGGCATGAGGTTCAGTATCGCGATCTTCAGGGGCCTGATGTCCTGTGACATGGCCCTGCTCTCGCTCATTACGAAGATGTTCTCGGAGCTAAGCGTCGCGAACGCGGGGAGGTCGTCAGGTACTTTTACAGGCATGATTCCACCGAACGGTCAGGTGTTGCTCACTCAAAGTCTTAGTATATTATGGTTGTGAGAAACCGATTCGGGGATGCCCGAAGCTTCGCTATGCGGTCATCGACGCTCCGTTTCGTCCCCGTAGGCGGGTATACCGTATCTCCTCGCGACGATGGTCTTGAGCAGCAACAGTGCGCCTATCACCATGACGACCCCTATGCCCATGGGTATCCAGGGGTTCTTGACGAATCCCGCTATGAGGAAGCATGTCGCGGATACGACGGCCACGGTCAGGGCATATGGGAACTGCGTCCTGACATGGGTCATGAGGTCGCAGTTCGAACCCGTGCCGGCCATTATGGTCGTATCGGATATCGGGGAGCAGTGGTCGCCGAACACGGCACCGGCCATGCATGCGGACATGCAGATCACGGTCATGGTGGAGTCGTGGGGGAACAGGGCGATGCATATCGGGATGAGTATCCCGAACGTGCCCCACGAGGTCCCCGTCGAGAACGAGAGGAACATCGCCACGGCGAACACGACCATCGGCAGGGTGTATTCGAGTCCGCTCACCCAGGATCTGGTGAGGTCGGCGATGAAGAGGTCGGCGCCCATCAGGTCGATGGTCCCCTTCAACGTCCAGGCGAGTATGAGGATCATTATCGCGGGGAACATGGCCTTGAAACCTTCCGGGACCGAGTTCCAAACGTCGTCGAACGAGATGACCTTCCTGTGGTAATAGAATGCCAACGTCAGGAGGAAAGCGAAGAACGAACCGAGCGGCAGTCCGATGCAGGCGTCGCATTCGCTGAAGAGGGAGATGATGTCGTCCCCGCCGTAGAGGTAGCCCGTGAACAGCATCCCGCTGACGCAGCATACGACCAGGAGAAGTATCGGAACCACGAGGTCGAGGATCGTGCCCTTGTGGTCGCTGATGTCGTAGTCCACCAACGGCTCGCCTATCCCGTCCGAGAATAGATCCCCCCTCTCGATGGCGTTGGTCTCGTATTTCCTCATGGCTCCGTAGTCGAATCTCAGGAGTATGAGGGTCACTACGAACACGATCGTCAGGATGGCGTAGAAGTTGTACGGGATCGTGCTCAGGAACGTGTCGAAAGCGCCCTGACCACCCGCATATTTGGATACGGCACCCGCCCAGGAGGAGATCGGTGCTATGATGCAGACCGGTGCCGCGGTGGCATCGATAAGATACGCGAGTTTGGCACGAGAGACCCTGAACCTGTCGGTGACTGGTTCCATCACGGTACCCACCGTCAGACAGTTGAAATAGTCGTCTATGAAGACGATGAATCCGAGGAAGACGGTCATCAACTGGGCGTGTTCGCGTTTTCTGAGTTTCTTCCTGGCCCAGTCGCCGAGGGCCGCGGTACCGCCGGCGCGCCTCATCAGGAATACGAAAGCCCCGAGGATTATGAGGAACAGCAGGATACCAACGTTGTCGAGGTCGCCGAGCGTACTAGCCAGACCTTGGGTGATGTATTCGCCGGAGTATTGGTCGTAGAATCCGGTGAACAGCGCTTCGAAGGTCACCAGGACGTTGAAGCGTCCGTATATCATCACACCGGCGAGGATCCCCACGAACAGCGAGGTGTACACCCTTTTAGTGACCAGCGCCAACCCTATCGCTATGACGGGAGCGACTATGCTCCAGAGCATGAACGAGTCCCCCGCCTCCACGTCGTCGGGGTCGAGCGGGTTGACGATCTCTATGTAGTCGAGGTGAGGTGGGAACACCGCCAGTAGTATGATGAGCACCGAAAGTACGGCTATCACCGTCAGTGCGGTGGTCTTTGCTGTTGCGGCCATGGGCTTTCTCCAGTTGCACCACTGAATGTCTGGATGTTCATATAATGTTGTAATGATTCAGCCGATGCAGGTATTGGATATAGAATCCGATTGTCGGTTTTCCGGATGTCTGGACGCTTTCCCGCACATTGGACCGCATGTTTCCGGTGACTCCGCCTCCCGTGGAACACGACGCGCACGAATCGAACGGTGACGATTTCCAGCCAAGAACGGTGAATCTCTGGTCATGTTCCATAAAAGTTAAGAATCATACGCGAAGTAGAAGGAAGGATGAGCGACGTTCTGAACCCGAACTTCGAATTCCAGAAAGCCATAGCCATCCTGGCGGTGACGCTGATGGCCCTGAAGTTCATGGCCTACCTGATGACGGGTTCGGTCGCCATATATACGGACGCGATGGAATCCATAGTCAACGTCGTGGCCGCTGCGATTGGCCTGGTTGCGATATACGTCTCCATGAAACCCGCCGACCGTACCCATCCGTTCGGTCACGGAAAGGTGGAGATCATCTCCGCGACGATCGAGGGTGCGATGATCCTCACCGCCGGGGGTATCATCATCCTCCAGTCGATCAGGTCGATCATGAACCCGGAACCGGTACGCGACCTCGACGTCGGTCTCGTCCTGGTGGCCGTGACCGCCGTCGCCAACTACCTTTTCGGAAGGCACGCGATAAAGTTGGGGACCAAGAGGAGGTCGGAGGCGCTGGTCGCCAGCGGGAACCACCTGTGCAGCGACACCTACTCCTCGGTGGGGATAATAATCGGACTCACGGCCGTCTACATCCTCGACCATGCGGGGATCGAGGCCCTCTGGTTGGACCCCATAATCGCGTTGGTGTTCGGACTGGTGATCATCTACACGGGTACCAAGGTCCTCCGTCAGTCTATGAACGAGGTGATGGACAGGGCGGACGAGGAGCTCCTCGACAGCGTGGCCGACTGCATCAAAGGCAACCGCCACAACGATTGGATCGACATCTACGACCTCCGTCTGATAAAGTACGGAGCGAAGATCTACGTCCACGCCCACGTGGTTGTTCCACGCGACAAGTCGATGGAATGGGTCATGGGCGAGATGGACGAGCTAGACGCCACGTTGAAGGAGAGGTTCGGTGAGAACATAGACTCCTCCATAACGCCGTATCCGTGCAGGGACTTCTGCTGTTACTACTGCGACCGCGAGTGCCCCAGGCGTTCCGAGGAATTCGGGTCGAAATCCGAATGGAACAAGGAGACCATGTGCAAATCGTTCCCGTACGCGAACCGGAAACCGATACGGATCTCCTGAACCCGTCCATCATCGTTATTATACCCGATGTCAGATAACGGTCCATGCCTGCTGACGGGATACCACCAGAGATCGAGGAGTCCGGGGTTTCGGATTGGTTCGGGAGCCTGAACGACATAAACCGCACCAAGGTGAAGAGGTACCTTTCCGGGATAGACACCACCTCCCCGGTCGATTTCATCCAGGACCTGATGTCCCGTTCGTCGGAGGACCACAACTACAAGCTCACGGTTCTGGCTGGGGATCACGCGCTCTCCCTCGACATCACGCCGATGATGCAGTTCAACGTCAGGGAGGCCCTCATCGAGGGACTCTACGGATCCGAGGATTACGACCGCGCCATAGAGGAGTGCTGTGCGAACCTGGACCTCTTCCCCGAAGTCAAGGAGGAATTCATGGCGCAGAACGGCGGGAAGCTGCCCGACCACATCATGTGCAGGAACAGGCTCATCGACATCCTGGTCGGAGTCCAGTTCCAGTACGACAAGGCGATGGAGCTCCTCGACGAATTCGTCTCCATAGGCATATTGGATGAGGAAGAGCTCGCATATAGGAAGCAGAGCCTGAAGATCCACCGCATGCAGAGGACCTTCGACAACATCTATTCTTACAGACCCAAATCCGAGTGACCGATGGCATCCTTCCATGGAATCATCGGAAGGACGTCGATGGCGGGTTCCTCGTAAGGGTGGACGGATCTGACCGCGGCTATGGCCGCGGGAAGGTCCTCCTCGGAAACCGCGAACTCGAGTTTGATCTCCTCGCATTCGGTCGTCTCGTCAACCTCGCCGTTGTAAGGGGAAGAACCTTCTAGGGAGCGCCATGTGCTGTGGACGCGATAATAACTGAACACCCTTTCGTATCCGGGATACAGTGGTGTTATGGCCGATGTGACGGCCTCCATCGTCTCGTCGAGGACCTCTTCCGGAAGGAACACGGCGATCTTATACGCCCTG
>JAFVET010000217.1 GCA_017475875.1 Candidatus Methanomethylophilaceae archaeon | reverse complement strand
CGATGGATCCGAACCAGCACTGGACGGAGGTTCCACCGAACTCGGGGTGGTACTCGACGGACTCGTTGGACCAGAGGTCACAGCACTGAGCGATGAGGTTACCCTGGAGATCGCAGTGTGCGCACTGGCAGTTCTTTCCCTCCTGGGCGGTGGGCTTTCCTGCGATGGCCTTGACGATGGGTCCCTCGTAACCGCAGTCCTTGTCAGGACCGACGGCTCCGGCCTCCCAGGCGCAGAGGGTCCTGGCGGCGGAGATGGCACGGGTGACGGCGGAGAAGGTCCTCTGGACGTCCTGGTCCATCATTCCGCCGGCCATGAACATGGCGACGTTCGCACCGGAACAGTTGGTGTCTCCTCCTGCCACGCAGTGGTTCTTCTTCGCGATGTCGACGAGGTTCTCCCAGAGCCAGGTCATGTCGATTGATCCGAGGTAACCGACTCCGAAGAGGAAGGCGACGATGTCTCCGTTGGTGACGGCGTAGTCTGCGAACTCTTTTCCACCGACGGACTCGATGGAGAGGTTGTTGCATCCGTTCTCGCAAGCGATGTCGGCGCACTCGAAGAGTTTCTCGGGGTAGCCGTGGAGGTTGTCCATGCCGGGGCGGAGACCCTGGTCGGCCTCACGCTGGTCGGGGATGGTCTGCCTGGTTCCGCAGTTGAGTCCGTACTCCTCGTGGTATTTCTCGCACATCTCCTGCTGTCCCGCGACGACGGGCGCGGAGAGCTTCTCCTGGTTCATCTGGGAGACCCACTCGGTCTCGAGCTGGACGTCGGGGAAACCGACGGTCAGGGCCCTGTCGAGGATGTCCTTGGTGATGTAGTCGACGTACTCCTTTCTGAGCCTGGCGGGGTCCTTCTCGGTACCGGCCCTGGGGGCGTAGTTGATCTCGGGGATGACGTGTCCCGCACCGATCTTGAGTCCGAAACCATAGGAGACGGGCTGCTTCGAGAATCCGAAGACCATGTCGTCAGCACAGTCGTATGCCATTTTCGTGTATCTAGTAACTGCCATGTTCACTGCCCCTTTACAATCTCGTCCCACTCGTCTCTAACCTGTTTCCACGTGTATCCCTGACGGATCTTCTCAGCGATGAGCGGGGTCTGAGGAGCCTTTTCAGAATAGATACCGAGGTCGTAGGAGTTGGCGAACTCCCTGTTGACCGCACCGCCGCATCCCATGAGGGGCATATCGATTCCCTTCTCCTGGAGGATCTTGGCTTCGGTGGGGAACGCAGACATTGTGGTGGTCATGAGTGCGGTTCCGCTGGCGAAGAGGGGCTTGACCTCTTCGACCTTGGCGATGAAGTCCTTGACTGCGACGTCACGGCCCATGTCTATGACATCGTATCCGGAGGACCTGACCATGACGGCCGCGATGTTCTTTCCGATGTCGTGGGGGTCTCCCTCGGCCGCGTGCATGATGATGGTTCCCTTGCTCTCTCTTCCGCCGGGGACCTGCTTCTCGGCGATGGCGATTCCGATCTCCATGGCTTTGGCGGCCATCATGATCTCGGGAAGGTAGTAGACGTGCTCCGCGTACAGTTTCGCGACGCACTCCATTCCGGCGACGAGACCGTTGTTGATGACGGCGAGGGGATCCCTTTGTTTCAGAGCTTCCATGACGACGGGGCCGACGGTCTTGAACCTCATGTAGAGGACTTCTTCGGCGACCTTTCTGAAAACCTCGTCGGTGGGGAGGAGTTTCTCCGCCATCTGCTCGGGGGTCAGGGAAACCTGGGTTTCGATATCATAGCGTCTGAGGACTTTCGTGAAGTCCGCACCATCTTTGCTCAACATCTTTCTCACCTGTTGGATGTTGGATGTAAGATAGTCGTGGGTAGTTTATAACCCGTCTCAAAAAACGAAATCAAAAATTGTTTATTAACGCTTTTAAAACTTTCTATTGAAAAAAAGATTCATAATATGTTAGTTATTGTTAAGATAAATTGTTTGATTAACATATCTGGCTAGTAAAAAAAAGCGATTAAAATTATGGTGAAAACTCAACATATTCAATTGTATAACTGGATACATATTTGTATAATGTATGATTTATACAAAACAAGATGTCCTCGATAGTATACCTCCGGAATCCGAAATCCAATACTATTTATGCCTATCTGAACGAGCCGGTTTGGGATCCGGAGAAGAGGAAGAACGTCTACAAACGCAGATGCATAGGTCACGTGGATCCGAACACGGGCGAGATAGTCCCCAACAGGGCAAGTAGGGTCAAGGAGTTCCCCACCGTCAGGTCCGAGTATCTGTGCAAGGTCCTCGACAAGGTGTCCGAGGACATACACCTGTCCGAGTGCCTCAGGATGACGTTCCCCGATTTTTGGAAGAAGGTCGCTTCCATAATTTATTACTTGGTCTGCACCGATGACGACCTTGCTTATTGTCAGCAGTGGTCGGTCCGCCACAGCACCCCCTATAATCAGGTACTGACACCCAAACTGATCTCCGAGGTGCTTTCCACCATCAATTCCAACTCCATATCACTGTTCTTCACATTGTGGAGGCTCCGTCTGCAACCGGCGGAGACATACGTCACACGCGTGGGGTTCGGAGGGAGCGGGTCTTCGTTGAACCAGTACTCGAAGAACATCAATCTCCCTCTGGATGATCTGAACGACGGCTACCTTCTGGAGATGTTCGTATCGACGAAGAACAACATCCCGATATGCTACCGGCTGTTCGACCGCGCAACCGATCGCAGGTTGGGAGACTACGACGTGAATCCTGACAGTTTCACGAAGTTGTCCTCTTTCATGGACGAGACCAAGGGTGATTCGGTCGATCCTACGTTGATCGCGTATGCCAACACAAACATCACCGTCCGCATCCGTCCGGAAAACGAGTTCGTAAGGCCGTTGCTCGACAAGGTCGAGCCTACGATGACCGACCCGGAGAACTACAGGCTCGTGCTAGGTACGCCGGTGTTCACACAGAGTTTCATGCAGCACCTGAACGGCCACAGATACTACATCCATTTCTTCTTCAACCCCACCATGGCCGCGGAAAACCTGTCAACGTTCATCTCGGTGATCAACCTGTGCAAGAACGAGGTGATGATGGAGCAGACCAACTCCAACCATGTAGAGCTGTATTCCAAGTATCTTATCATAGGGGAAAACGAGGACGGGACGTCGGTGGAGCTGAACAGCGAGGCCATCATGCATCATAACAAATACCTCGGATACACGGTCCTCGTCTCGAACCACACGCGCCTGCCGTCGTCCGCCCTGGTCCCGTTCCTGCACAACGAGCTGCTGTCCCGCGCCTTCGATTCGCTGAGGAACGACACGGACGGCACGGGTCTGAACCTTTACGCCGGCACCAACTTCCTGAGCCGGGTGTTCCTCCAGTTCCTGTCCCTGATACTGAGGATGGAGCTCGAGTACATCATGGATTCGAAGAAGCTCAACAGGACCTACCCGTTCAAGACGGTGATGCTGGAGCTTTCCAACATCCTTACCGTCAGGACGCCCGGGGTCAAGAAGGCGCAGAACACCTTCATGACCGACGACCAGATCCGCATCCTCAACGCCTTCGGGGTGCAGTACGAGGAATGACTGTTTTATATCGTCACGTTATTCGAAGTACGGTTACCATGATGGACTGCAAGCTATGTGTCGATGCCGGTGTCTGCAAGAT
>JAFVET010000216.1 GCA_017475875.1 Candidatus Methanomethylophilaceae archaeon | reverse complement strand
TGGTCGGCGGTGCCCGTAACAACGTGGAAAGGTTGAGGATCGATTCGGCGGAATCGATTCCGGAACTGATGAGCTACGTCTCCGCCCTGAAGATAGAGCGCATGATCGAGGAAGGGAGGTCTGCCGATGGGAACCGAGGACTTCTTCACGGTACCGTTGGGTGAAGGACGCTACGACTTGTTCTCCACGCGCACCGGCATGGTGGAAGGGGTACGTGAAATCCGCATCGGTAACATGGAAGATTCCGTGGAAGACGGGGTGGTATCCGTCCGCATCATAGGTGACCCTTCTAAAACTGCGGTTTCACATAGGTCCGTCGGAGAGACGTCGATCACGACATCGGCCTTCGCGGACCTTTCGGGAGGTTTGGAACGCGCGGGCGTGAGCTCTTGTGAGGAAGGCGGCGAGGTCGTAATCGTCGTCATGGCGGACTGCGACATGCCCCTCCACACGATGTGCCGCGCGGCCATCACCGCTTCCGAGGGAAAAACGGCCGCCATACAGCACCTCCGCCTAAGGTGCGACGGCGTACCGGCATCCGGCGCTTCGGTACAGGACGTCTACATCGTCAGAAAGACGGACTCCGACCTCCGCCTGAGGGGGGCGGGGAACCACAACAAGCTCGGCGAGCTGATCGGTGCAACCACCATCGAGGCGGTCCTCGAATCCGCGGAAATGAACGGTGTGTCCGCGAAGTCACGTCGCGACGTCACCCTCAGGTTGAAGGAATGCGGCTGCTCCGGAATCCCTGAAGACATCGAACAATTACAGGGGATGCTACCCATAGTCTCGGCCGTCGAGCACCTCGACGACTGCATCGGATGGGGTCTGATCCCACGCGACATAGGCGAAAAGGCGATCGACGACATCATCGAATGCGCTTTCGGAAAAAGATACGAAGGCAGTACGCCCCTCGACCGCCTCGGAAGGGCGGTCGGGGAACGCTCACTCCTCCGTCGAGCAGACTTCCCTGACGAGCCTCTCGATCTCGTCGGCGTTCGAAGCCCCGACCCTGGGTCCGGTCCTCTCCAGGAATATCCATTCCCTCTCGGTGCACCGGTCCTTGAAGTCGGGGCTGGTCACCGCGATGACCTTCCCGTCGTCGATGTCCCCACGGTCCAGGAACATGCCGAACATGGCCTTGGGTATACAGAATATCACGATGTCGAACGCCTTGCACAGGAACGACGTCTGTTCCACGAAGCCCCTCTTGGAATCCACATACTCGTATTCCTCCGGAGTCGACATGACCCTGTCGTAGGCCATGACCGTGTAGTTCCCGGGGACGAAGCCGTAGAAGGTGGATATCACACCGTAGGAGACGTCGCAGACCTTGCGTCCCTTGTCGTCCACCATGGTGTCCAGGCGCGCGACGAGGTTCTTGACCTCGGTCGCCCTCCCGGCGAACATGTCGAAGGCGGACGCGACGCCCGTCTTGTTCGTGAACACCGTGGAGTCGTTCGTTATTACGAGTACCCTGTTGCGCAGTTTCACCTCTGTCATTATCGCCATGTTCACAACCTCTTTGATCCGAGACGGTAGGCTATGCTGCAGTTGCCTTCGGCCGATACCATGCACGGCCCCTTGGGGCTGGTCGGTTTGCAGACCTTCCCGAACATCGGACATTGCTCAGACTTGATCAATCCGCGCAGGACGTCCCCGCAACGGCATCCGGTAGCCTCGTCCTCCACGTGCGGAGTCTTCGCCAATATGTCGGCATGCACCTTGGTGGCGTCGTGGTCGGCGTATTCCGGTTTGATCGCGAGGGCGCTCTTCGGGATCACCGGGAATCCCCTCCAGGCCCTGTCGACGGGTTCGAAGACCTTCCACATGATGTCCATAGCCACCGGGTTGCCCTCGGGCCTGACCAGACGGGTGTACTCGTTCTCGATCTCCGCCCTCCCGTCCTTAAGCTGCTTGCACAGCATGTACACGGACATCAGGATGTCCAGAGGCTCGAACCCGGCCACGACCTGCGGGACGTGGTACTTCTCGGAGACGGGCCTGAAGAACTCCGATCCGGTGATGACCGCCACATGCCCGGGCATGATCAGCCCCTGGATCGTGGTCTCGCCAAGCTCGAACAGCGTATCGATCACAGGGGGGCAGATGCGGTGGCAGCTGTAGATGCTGAAGTTGTCGGGACATGTCCCCTTGACCAAAGGAACGCCTGTCGACGGTGCGGTCGTCTCGAACCCCACACCGATGAACACCAGGGGTTTCTCCTGCTCCCTGGCCATCTGCAGCGCGTCGTCTATGGAGTAGACTATCCTGACGTCAGCTCCGTCGGCCTTGGCGTCGAAGAGCGAACCTATCGTCGTCGGGACCCTCATCATGTCGCCGAATGCGGTCACGGTCACACCGTTGCGGGCCAACGTTATGGCATCGGCGATCTCCCTGCTGGTCGTCACGCACACGGGACACCCGGGGCCCTGCGAGATCTCTATCCCGACGTCCCTGAGCATCTCCTCCAGTCCGAACCTCACTATCGCGTCCTGGTGGGTCCCGCAGATGTGCATGAACTTGGCCTCCATGTGCATCGCGGCTATGTTGCTCAGAATCTTCTTGGCCGTGGCCTCGTCGCGGTATTTGAACATCTCATTCCTCCTCGATATCCATGTACTTGACCGTACATGACTGACCCTTGACCACGGTGATCGGACCGTGGCACCTGGGACACGCCAGGACCGGGATGTCGTGACCGAAATCGGGATCCTCAAGCATGTCGACGGGGCCTCTGTATCCGCACGAACGGCACTCGGCCTCGACCGGTTCCTCCTCTATTACGAGTTCCGAACCCTCGAGGATGGTCCCGCGCGTAACGATCTCGTACGCGAACCTCATCTGCTCCTCGCCGAGGTTGTTGAGGACGCCGATGAGCAGGGCGACGCGGTTCACCTTGGTCGTCCTGTGGTTCTCGAGTTCTTTGAGAACGGCCTTGACCAGGGTGGACACTACTGATACCTCGTGCATCGTCCCCCCGATTGTGCCACCGATAGAAAAGGATTACATGCCTCCCCGGGAAGGCATCCCGCCAACCGTTAAATCGTGCCAGGGATTCGGGATGTCGTTATGGAGCAGAGGAACGTCGTGTGGATGGACGGGCTCTCGTCCAGGGGGATAGACCTCGGTCTCGACAGGATCCGGGAGCTGATGCACCGCCTGGGGGATCCGCAGGACCGCCTGCGCACGGTCCACGTCGCTGGGAGCAACGGCAAAGGATCCACGTGCGCGATGATCGAGTCGATCGTCAGGTCCTCCGGACTCAGGTCGGGGAAGTTCACCTCGCCGGAGGTGCTGTCCGTCACGGAATGCTTCCAGGTCGACGGCAGGGACGTCTCCATCGAAAAGTTGGATTCCACGATCGGGAAGGTGCGTCCGCACGTCGAGGCGATGGCCGTAGAAGGCATGCTGTGCACACGTTTCGAGGTCCTCACCGCCACCGCGTTCCTGCTGTTCTCCGAAGAGAGGGTGGACGTCGCCGTCATCGAGGTGGGGATGGGCGGACGCGAGGATTCCACGAACGTCATCATCCCGGAGGTGAGCGTGATAACCAGCCTATCGATGGAACACGCCGCCTTCCTGGGGCCGACCATCGGGGACATCGCCCGTGCGAAGGCGGGGATCATGAAGAAGGGCGTCCCCTGCGTGTACCTGGGTAACCCCGAGACCGATTCCGTCATAGGGGAAGAGGCCGAAGAACTGGGTTGTCCGACGGTCCGCGTCGACAGGACATCTGTAAAACTTGTAGAACTCGGGATGTCCGGGAGCGTCATCTCCTACAAAGGTCAGAGGTACGAGATCGGCATCCCTGGGTCGTACCAGATGGAAAACGCCGCCTTGGCAGTGGAAGCCGTCAGGCAGATAGAAAACAAAGAAGGACCGTGGGACATAGAGTCCGGATTGTCATCGTGCCACCTGCCATTCAGGATGCAGCACGTCGAAGGCACCCGCATCATCGTCGACCCGACGCACACGACGGCCGGAGCCGTCGTGCTTGCGAAAGACGTCCCACGCATCTACGGGAAGACGAACGTCGTCACAGGCATGCTGTCCGACAAGGACCATGTCGGGATACTGAAGGAGATATCGAAGATAGGGCGCGTGTACCTGGCCCCGCTCTCCTCGCCCAGGGCGGCGAAGGTGGAAACCATGTCGGAGGCGGCGGAGAAGGTCGGGTGCCCGGTCACGGTCTGCGGGAGCGTGGCGGAGGCTATGGACCTCGCGACCTCGGAAGAAGGGTACACGCTGGTCACGGGTTCGTTCGTGGCGGTCAGGGAGGCGCTGGAATGGCTGGAAACAAAGTCGTGAAAATCCTAGATGTCTTATCGACCATCTATCAGGGAGGGGCCTATCCAGGCAGGAACTCGGAAGGACTGAACCCGGAATGGCCCTGCGACCCCTTCCATGTGCTGGTCGCGACTATCCTCTCACAACGCACCAAGGACGACAACACCCGCAAGGCGTCGGACAACCTCTTCCACAGATATCCGACTCTCGAGGAACTGGCCGAAGCCGACCCCGACGAACTCTCCGTACTGATCAGACCCGCAGGGTTCCCCAACCAGAAAGCCAAGGCGATTGTCGGCTGCTGCCGCATCATCCGCGACCAATACGGCGGGGAGGTCCCGTCGGAGACCGAGGAGATGGTAAAACTTCCGATGGTCGGAAGGAAGACGGCCGCGTGCGTCAGGTCTTACGCGATGTGCATACCGTCGGTCTGCGTCGACACCCACGTGCACAGGATCTCCAACCTCATGGGGTTGGTCGATACGAAGGATCCGGAGGCCACGGAGTTCGCCCTCATGGCCATCACGCCCGAGGAACGCTGGTCGGACATCAACAGATACCTGGTGCGCCACGGGCAGGAGATATGCCTTCCCAACCACCCACGCTGCGGGAAGTGCCCCGTGTCGGACATGTGCAGGTACAACCTCGAACACCAGCAGGAGACGAAACGATGCGCGGGATCTTCGTCGACAACGGGTCCCTGAGGTCGCCGAAGTTCCGCGAGCCCTGGGACATGATGCGCTCCTCGTTCCAGTCCGCGGGGGTCGTCCTCGAACACAGGTACAACACCGACCTCTGCTTCCCGATAGGTGATTTCGAAAGCCTGGAAAAGATGGTCGGTGACCCGGA
>JAFVET010000215.1 GCA_017475875.1 Candidatus Methanomethylophilaceae archaeon | reverse complement strand
TCGGCTACGGCCGGGTCGACCGACGAGGACAGAACTTCACCGAAGGTCGACCCGCCTCCGTTGTCGTACCAACGGTAGGACCCGTTGCCGAAATCGATCAGGACCGCGTCCCCTCCATCCTCGGCCGATACCACGTACGACGAAAGCGGGAACACGAGAACCATCACCAACAACACGGCTGCTAAACGTCTCATGTCGAACCCCTCTGGTATGTCAGATATTCGAAATAGTCAGAGTCCAGGAACTTGGGGATCGAATCCAACGGGTCCCTGTACAGGAACTGGTCCGGGTGCAGGGCCTTCCCTATGAGCTCGGCCGCCTGGCAGAGCCTGGGTCCGGGCCTCGACAGGAGGTCTGCCGCCTTACCGGTGAACACGTACACCTCCCCGTTCCTGTACGCCGGGGTCTCCCTCCAGACCGGGTCTATCCCCCCTAGGAACGATTCGTACTCCTCCTGGGTCGATATCTCCCCCTCGTGCACGATGATCATCACCTGCGGCTGCTTCGCGTGTATCTGCTCCTTCGATACCATGAACCAGGACGACGCCTGGGAATCGAAGACGTTGGTCCCGGAAACCCTGGAGATGACGTCCGATGCGAATGTGTTGCTACCGGAGGTCCAAGGCGACGGGTCCGCGGATAGGGAGATGAAGGTCCTGACCGGCGCCTGATATCCGATGACCCCCGAAACCGCGTCGATGGTCCCCCTGAACGCCTGGATCACACTGTTGGCGTTCTCGCTCAGACCCATCGCCGACGCCACCATCCATATGTTGTCGTACAGGAGCTCGACGTCGGTGACGTCGAACGTCACCACGCAGTCTATGCCGGATTTCCTGAGCTTGTCGGCCATGGCGACGTGTTCGCCCGTACCGCCTTCGCAGAACACCACGTCCGGACCCAGCTTCACTATCCATTCGTAATTCGGGTCGGAATATCCGCCGACGTTCCTTATGGCACCGGACGCCTTGGCCTCGGACACGCCCTCGGGATAGTTGCTGTAAAGGTCGGTCCCGACGATGTACTCCAATCCCCCGATCAAGCAGATGGTCTCCGTGACCGACGGTGCGAGCGAGATGACCTTGAGCTTCTCACCGGTCCTGAGCGAACGACCTCCCTCGGCGTAGCTGTAGTAGGTGAAACCAGTCTGGTCGGTCCCCGGGATCACATCCTGTGGACCGGAAGCCCTCGCCCATGCGACGATGTCCCCCTCGCCCAGGACGACTACGGACGGGTCGTCGCAAGACACCCATCCGCCGTCCTGCAAGGTGTACATCCCCCATTTCTTTCCTTGGAGGTTCGACTGCTCGTCGACCGAGAAGACGACCGTGTGCTCCGAGTCCTGGTAGACCACGGGATACCCCTTCAGCTCGCACGCCTTCTCCAACGCCTGGTACCCGTCCATCCCGTCTCCGAAATCGAGCGTGACCCAGACGGTGTTCCAATACCCGAAATCGATGACCACACCGCTCCTGCCCTCGGCCTCGGCATGGGTGAACCCCATCGCGGGGGTGAGGACGACCACCGCGGCCAGAGCCACGGCGGTTATGGTCAGCTTCTTCCGGGTGGCGTCCATGTCAGAGTCCTTCCGGGATCTCGGAGGGCGTCGGCATGACCATCTCCACTCCGTCGTCTGCCTGCTTCTCGCTCGTGGTCTGCAGGACCAGGGCGTAGTACTTGTACACCGACATGTCGTACTGGCCCAGCGACAGCGTGTTGTAGGTCCACTGCCTGGTGTCGTCCAGAGTCTTGGCGTTGGGGTTGTAGGTGAACTGCGACCAGTACGTCCAATCCCCGTTCTCCAACTGGGTGTCCGCCCATCCGAAGAAACCGACGAACCAACCGTACATCTTGTCGTTGGAAAGGCATGCATGGACCACCTCACCGTCCAATTTGTACTCGATGATCCCGCCACCCTCCGTGACGGTGACCTCCGACGAGGGATAGAGGCACTTCGCCACGGCGTCTGCCAACGCCTCGTTGGCGGTCGTGCCTTCGCCCTTGATCCAGAACCCGTCCTCCATCGACTCGGTGTCGAGACCGGCCTTCTCGAACCAGCCCATCATGACGTCGAACCTTTCGGAGGCCGTCATCTTCTTACCTTCCGACTTGTCGTCCGGTCTGGAAGTACCTGATTTGGCTATCTTCTCGATCTCGCTCATCGAAGGGATCTGGACGAAGAAATAGACCTCGCTGCTGATGGAATACTCGGGGGCCTTGTACTCGATATCCTTCCCCTCCACCCTTTCGGCGAAATCGAGGACGTACGAGGACCCCTCTATCAGCTGCTGGGTGCCCTGAACGGCTTTCCAACCATCCAGACTCATCCATCTTAACACGACCCATGAGTGATCGCCGGTGTTGGACACCCCTTTGTACGATGCTACGTTACCGTTGCTCCTGAGCGTGATGTCGTCGCCGAGGGTGGAGGTCAGAAGGTCGGAGACCGTGGTACCTTGCGCGTCCGCGTACCTGACATAGGTCCCGTCGCCCTGTCCGACATCCAACCTGACGCTGCACTTCTGGGATTCGGACGGCTCGTCCCCTCCTCCCCCGGACATGGCAAGGGCCACGGCCGCGATGCCGACGACGGCCGCGATTATCACGGCTATCAGAATGTTCCTGTTCATATCACACACATCCGTAAACTCCCAGACCGGCGGGCACTCCGAAGGCGAGTTGGATCCCGTTGGACAACTCGTATCCGTATGCGGAGAACCCGAGCACACCGTCAACGACCGAACCGTCCACCTCGACGACCGTGCCCGAGCTCGGGTAATAGAACACGGGGACCGTGCTCCCGTCCTCCGCACCTGTGACCTTCACCCTCACGCTCAACGGGAGGCTCCCGTTGATCCCGTCCCCTCTCAAGGTGACCAGGATCGACTCTGCGGAACCGCCGGTGGCGTCAACGCAGGCCTGGTTGATCTTCTTGGCCGTGGAACCGTTGGGGTTGGCACGGCTCACCGTAAGCGAAGTCGAATCGGGGAACTTGCCCGCGATGGACAAGCCCTTCCCGTTGTCGACCTCCGAATCCGAATTCTCCGACCACACCGCTTTGAGGACTATGCCCTCCTCGAACGGATAGACGGTGTCCGGGGTGTACCTGGTCCCGTCGTGGTACCAACCCATGAACGTATGGCCGGACTTCACGGTGGTCGGAAGGCTGCCGATCGGACGGTCGTAGACCGCCTGATATGACTCCGACACTGCGGAACCGCCATCGGTGTCGAACCCGAGCTGGCTCACCTTGAGCCATCTGGCCGACAGGACCGTGTCCTTGGTGACCTTGGACGACAGCGGCTCGTACTCCGTCTGGCCGTCGAACCATCCTCCGAACACGTAACCTTCCCTGGACGGGCCGTATACGAACGGCATCGTCCCACCCTCGGCCATGGCGAGCTCCCAGACAGGTTCGCCGTTCCCGGGATCGAAGGTGACCGTGACCGTATCGGAATATCTCGGGACGATGACCGTGTCCTTCGTCACGGGAGTGAAGAACGGAACCCATTCCGCACCTCCCGACGTCCAACCGGACAGTAGCTTCCCCTCGGGCACGGCCACGTCCGGAACCTCCACGATCGCGCCCTTCGGAACGGTCAAAGCGATGTCGCCGGAAGCGGCCTTGACGGTCAAGGTGCAGCACGCGGCCTGGAGCTTCTGGTAGTTGGCCACCTTGGACCGCTCGGAGGCGTCGAGGCTGGAATAACGGAACATGATGCGTTCGTAATCGCGCATGTTGACGTTTCCGTCCTCGGCCATCGCCAGGAAACGGTCGATGGCCCCGGACACGTCCTCCGATGTGTAACCGCCGGTGCCGCCGTAGCAGAAGAGGGTGGTGTCGTTCCTGATCAGCAGATACCCGTCCTCGGATATGGTGAAGCTCTGGTAGCAGAACTGCTGCGGCTCGGGCCTGAACTTCGAGACTACCTCCGCACCGCCGTTCTTCGAGTCCCTTATCACGAACACGTCGGCGTATCCGTTCGTGCTGTCGACCGCCTCCCCGGGATTGACGTGCCCGTACTCCATCACGTAGATGTAAACAGCGAACCCGTTGTCCGCGGACGAATAGGCTGTGGTGACCATCGGGGTGGCTTTCGTGCAGATGTCGGGGATACACTGACGGGCCTTCATCGTCCCGTCCTTCGCGATGTCGATGATCCACAGGGGTTCGTCGCTACCGAGCGTCTTCCCTCCACCGCCGATGTAGATGGTGTCGTTCCAGATCGTCGGCATGGACTGCGTGCCTCCCCAGACGTTCTGACCGTGGTCCTTCCAATAACCGTCCTCGGATTCCCAGTATTTTTCGGATCCGAGATCGAAACCGTTCCCCGACACGACGTACGACCTTATGGCCAGTTTCTCGGGGGAGTTCTCGTTCGGATTCATGTCGTTGCGGTCCACCAACCTGTTCAGGGGGATGTAGACGCGACCTTCGTAGGCCGTGGCGCCTGAGGACGAATACTCCCTGTCGAAATGGACGTCGTCCAAAACGACGCCCGTGTTGGAATCGATCAGGTATGCGGTGGCCCCGCCTGATTCGAAACCCCTCTGGACCAGCACGACGAGGTCGCCGAAGAAGGCGGGGGTGGCGTTGTACCATCCGTCCGCCTCCAGCAACCACAGCGGCTCGACGGCCTCGTCCGACCTCGAGGGATCCACGTCCTCGCTGGAGAAACATGCGTAATCGCCCGAATAGGTCCCGAAGAATATCTTGCCGTCGTGGTACGTCACAGTGCCCTGCGTCTCCCCGCCGTCGATCGGAACGGACACGAAGAGCTGTCCGAGGGTCTCCGAATCGTAGGCGTACACCACTGATGCGGTACCGGTCGACGTGACCGCGAAAACCTTGCCGTCACCGGAAGCGAGCGCCATGTTGTACACGGTCCTGGAGGGACAGGGGGCTTTGGCGATCACCTCCCCGGTGGAAAGTTCGACACAGAACAACGAGTTCTCGCTGCCGACGTAATAATACGCCTTGTCTCCGACGCATATCGCCGAACTCGGGGTCCTCCAGGCGGTGGCCGAACCGTCGATGGCGTACGACACCTTCCAGAGAAGCTCGAAATCCTCGTCGGACACCGGAGTCTTGGAATCCGTGACGCCGAAACTCCCGACGTCGCCACCGACGACGGTCCACTGCGAGGGATCGACGGGCACGACCTCCCTCGGGTACACGAGTTCACCGGTCGGCGGTTCGTCTGGTAGGACGGGACCCACATCCGATCCGCCATTGTTGAAAAGGATGTAAGCTCCCACTGCCACGACAGACAACGCGACAATCACGACAGCGACGAGGACACCGGCCCTCACAGGGGACTCCTCCAGCCATTCATGGTGTGAAAAAGGTCCTTTTAGAATATATTTGATTATTGTGAATAATATCCCAAGTCCCGACCAATGTGCAAAAACTGTGTCCAAATAATGCCACACTGCATATGTCGGAAATATGGTTGCCAGAGTGAGGCGAGGTCTTCGGCCGACTATCGGGATGCTTCCATCGCCGACCGTCGGATCCGATTCCTGCCTGGATCGCGTTGCAGAGGCCTCGTCCGTATACGACTTCACCCTTGTCGAACAACAATACGTCGTCGCCGCATTCCGTCATGCCGTCGTTGTATCCGGATACCGAGAACAGGCAGTATACGATGTCATAGCGACCCAGCGCCTTTACCTCCGACACTTTTCCCTTCAGTGAGTTCAGGACCGTCATCCCCACCGGTTTGGACGTGAACTTGCATTCTGCAACGTTCAAAGAACGATTTTGAGAACTGGCCCTCACTCCCCGGCACCGTAGGTCACCTGCCCTACAGTTCCGAACTTGCGGCAACGGCACACCTTGCAAGTCTTCGCCCAATTAAGGAACGAACGCGCCTCGACACCCCGGGATAACGGTTCGTACCCGTCGAAAACAAAGCGAAAACGGACGAAAAACGTGTCGAGAAACACAGGGGAGTGGGCCCGCCCAGATTTGAACTGGAGTTACGTGCACCCCAAGCACGAAGGATACCAAGCTACCCCACGGGCCCAACAGAACGGGGGAAAGGGTTTACAGATAAAAGGTTTACCCAAGTGGTGCGATCTCTCCGATCAGGTCAGCATGGGCTACTATCATCCTGCGGCAGCAATATCTGTCGAACCCGAGGCTATCGAGGATATCCTTGGGGTTCTCGCCCATGTTCTTACGGCTGACGTACTCGGGGTAGGCAGAGCCTACCACCTTTCCGCATGTGAAGCATCTAACCGGAATTATCATGACACCAACTCAACGGTAGGACTTCTGCTTCTTTGCACGAGCGCCAGGTCCGAGGGGGTTCTTCGGCAGTTTGCGCCTGTCATCGTTGATGAGCAGGGTCCTGTCGTAGGCCTTGAACATGGCCGCGAGTTCCTCATCCTTGTAGTAGTCCACAAGTCCGCGGGCGATTGCGGTCCTTGCAGCGGCGGCCTGTCCCATGACGCCTCCTCCGCTGACGTTGACCGAGATGTCCACGTTCTGAGCTTTCTCGGGGACCATTCCCAAGGGCTCCTGGATCTTGAGCCTGGCGAGCTCAGGAGTGTAGATCTCCAGGGGAACCTTGTTGATGACGACCTTGCCGGTGCCTTCCTTGACGACGGCTCTGGCGATGGCGGTCTTCCTCTTTCCGCTTGTGTTCACGCACTCAACCATGGGATCATCTCACGTTGGAACCCAGGAATTTGGATACGGCTCCCAGGGTCGTGTATTTGCCGGTGATCTTCCTGACTGCAACCTCAGGCCTCTCCTTCTCTACGTCCTCGAACTGCTTAGGCGTTCCGACGTAGACGTGGA
>JAFVET010000214.1 GCA_017475875.1 Candidatus Methanomethylophilaceae archaeon | reverse complement strand
GTCAAACAGAAGATTCAGGAATGGTCTGTCAGTACGAAGATGCACAAATCGAAGAAGAGGGGACTTTGGATCTCCGACACGATGATGGACGTTGAGCTCACGAAGTGGAGGATCGTCCCTCTTCGTTTCGTCGCGTTCAGATGGGACTTAAAGGTCGGGAAAGAGATGGAGAAGGTACGCACCGAGGCCATCGATGATGCCAACGGCATCATCGAAAGTTACAGAGGAAGGAGGTTCACGACCGAGCTCGATGCTCTGAAATCATTGGAGGATCTCAAACTCGATCCATCCGGACCATTCTCCTTCAACGTCAGTACCGTGCACTACGAGACGGAGCATCCAGAGGATGTTCCTGATTGGTGGGAGCTGAAACTGGATCCGCTCATCTCCGAATCCAACGTCAGACGCCTGGCCGAAAAGAGGCAGACCGTCGTATTGGTCACCAACATGGACAGACCGGTCGAGGAAGGGATGCCTTTACCGGTCCCGTACAGACCCGTATCGAACGAGGGCGTCCTGGCCTATTACAACCAGGAATACAAGGTGGAGACGTCATTCCGGCTCATGAAATCTGGCATGGGTATGAATTCCATATTTCTGCAGACACCTTCCAGGGAGAATGCGATGATGTTCGTCATCTCGATAGCGGTATTGGTATCGAACATCGCGGATGCGATGTTCAGAAGGGCCAAGGTCCTTCTGGATGGCAGACAGCTCACGATGTATCACCTCGCATACGAGGTGCAGACAACGATCGTAACATACTCCCGCGACGAGAACACCCTTAGGCTGCAGGGCCCGCCCAGAGTCACTGAAAGGTACTTCGAAATCACGGACACCTTACAGATCAACCCCCAGTATCTGCTAGGCTATATGTCGGATTGACCGTTTCGGTTACAGTGTGTCAGCTTGGGCTATCGAAAAATCCCCAAACGTGTCGAAGTCACGAAATATCCAGTCAGATTAAGGACGTTGATTGAATTAGGTAACCATTTTTATCCATATGATGGGTATTATAACAACTAAAATTGTTGGTTGATAATTTAATCGGAATATGGGAACTTCCGTTCCAAAAATAACTGCAACCCACGATATCCGAGGGCCACACGGGCCATGATAACCGATAGCTGGTCAAGGTCGATTTGGATAGAGGGGACGGATCGCCGGAACGATGCCCGGCCCTTCATGATGATCGCATCCCGTCTAACCGGCGAATCAAGGTTTCTTCGAGGCTCAGGCCTTGGCCTGCTCCTCGTCGGAGACTAGGTCCACGAAGATGCAGGACGCCATCCTATACTCCAACGCGATGGAGGCGTCTCCCATCTTGATTATACGGGGGCCGCCGTCCGACATTATGGTGTCGACGTGGAGTTCGCGACCGGGGACGAAACCCATGGTAATGAGTTTCTTGACTATCTCCGAGTCGTCGCTCTGGATGTGCGATATCTTTCCGACCTCGTTGATCGCGAGCTTGTTCAGAGGCAGTATCTGCGGAACGCCTTCCGAAGCCGCCTTGCACTTGCTCGTACAGCTCTGGCAGTCCGAATCGACCCTGTTACCCATCATGTTGCACATACGGATCGCGGTCTCGTCGGAGATCGTGTGTTCCATCTTGCATGCTTCCTCGTGGGCGGTCTCATGGTCCGTGTTGAGATACTCGGTCAGGAACGTCTCGAGGACGTGGTGCTTCTTCCTGAGCTGCCTCGCGTAATCGAGACCGGCGGGGGTCAGGGACATGCCCTTGTACTTCTCGTAAGTGACCAACCCTTCAGAGGCGAGGACTTTGACCATCTCGCTGACGCTCGCCGGCGAGACGTTCATGTACGATGCGAGTTCGGTGGTCTTGGCCACCCCGCTGCCCTCGGTGATCCTCAGGATGTTCAGAATGTAATCCTCACGGTTTGCGGTAGCCATTGGCACCATGATAACTTAGGAGTATTAAAAGACGGCACATGTTTCGGCATTCCGAAAGTCCGCTGCTGGATGCTTTCGCGTCTCGGGACGTCTCGTTCTCGACGACGTCCGCTATGTCCGACAGGGAGTCGCACGTCCAGGTGAGCATGCCCTCTATTTCCGAATCCGGCGGTGTCAGGTCCGGTACCATCGCCACCCTGCATCCGGCCCTGTAGGCAGACATGATGCCGAACGGTGCGTCCTCCACGGCGACCGTGTCCTCGGGCCTCACACCGAGCGACCTGCACACGTAGAGGTAGACGTCCGGTTCAGGTTTGCCATGCTCGACCTTCGAGGTGCTGACTATCTCGTCGATCAAACCGGAGGCGCCTATCATCCCGAGGTAGCGGTCGGCGCGTTCCTGTTTGGTGCCTGTCGCCACAGCAGTCTTGACGCCTTTGTCCCTGAGGTACGACAGGACGTCGATCACACCGGGTTTCGGTTCTATCCCGAACCTGTCGACATGGTTCTGCATGAGCTCGCGACGCACCTCGCGCACGTCGTCGAAGACGAACCCGGGATACCTGGAACCGAGGTATTCCGCGGAACGCCTCGGATCCAGGCTCCTGATGTAGACTATGTCGTTCGGATCCATGTCGAACCCGAACCTGGATGACGCCTCGCACCAGAACCTGACGTTGAGCTTCTCGGTGTCGATGAGCGTGCCGTCCATGTCGAAGACGACGGCGTCGATGCGCGACATGGGTCAGGCGACCTTGCGGGCTATGAACGACCCGATCTTGTCGAAGGCCTCGGTGAGGGTCTCCTCCGGTGCGAGGAGGATCGTCCTGAAGTGGTCCTTTCCGAACTCCTCGCAGAAACCGCTCCCGTGTACGAGGACCACTCCCTCCTCCTTGATCAGGTCGAGGACGAAGTCCTTGTCGGTCTTCCACGGCGTACCGCTCAGATCGATCTTAGGGAACATGTAGAGGGCCCCCTTGGCACGGTTGGTGCTCAACGAGGGGATCTCGTTTATCATCTTGTAGGTCAGGTCGGCCCGGTTCCTGAGCTTCCTGTTCATCTCCACTATGTAGTCCTGAGGACCCTGGAGCGATGCCCTGGCCGCGGCCTGGCACGGCACGTTGGGACAGATCCTCGCACGGAGCTGCTTCATGAAACCGAGCCTGATGTCGTCCATCAGACCTTCGCTGTCCATGAAGTAGCAGTAACCCACCCTCCATCCGGGCATGAGGTTGACCTTGGAGAACCCGTTCATGATTATGCGGGGCACGTCGTCGGGAAGCCTCGAAGCGGAGAAGAACTCTCCGTCGAACACGATCTTGTCGTAGATCTCGTCGGAAATGAGGGGGATCCCGTATTCGGCGCAGATGTCGCCGATCTCGCGGACGTCCTTCTCGGAGTAGACCGCACCGGTGGGGTTGTTGGGATTGATCATCACCATGGCCTTGGTGCTGTCCGTGATCCTCTTGCGGATCATGTCCATGTCGAGTCTCCAACCCTCCTCCTCGATCTGCCTGTAGGGGATCGCGTCTCCCTCGTAGAAGTTGATGTACTGCGCGTATGTGGGGTATCCCGGACCCGGGACCAGGATCTGGTCACCCGGTTCGATGAACGTCCCCATCAGCATGTTGATGGCTTCGCTCACACCGCTCGTGACGTATACGTCGTCGGGGGTGATGGAGATGCCGTTCTTCTCGTGCTCCCTCACCACGATCGCCTCCCTGAGGTCTAGGTTCCCCTGGGAGTCGCCGTATCCGTTGTCGACCTCGTCAACTGCGGAACGGAGGGTCGCTTTGAAATATTCCGGCGTCTCGAAGTCCCACTTGTTCGGATCGCCGATGTTGAGGTTCAGCATGTGCTTACCGGTCTTGGCAGCGGCGGCGGCAGGGACTGTTACCTCGCGTATCGCGTAGTTCATTCCTATCGACCGTCTGGATGCCTTGATCTTGGTCCTCATGTTATCTGCCCCTTGAAAGAGGAATCGCATTTAATAGTATGCCGTTCAGACGCTGATGGCACCGAGGATGAAAGAAACGAGTCCCGCGATCATTCCGAACTTGGCCGTCTTCTGACCCTTGTGAGGGTCTTTGAACACGATTCCGGCCGCGTATACGAACAGCGCGTCCGCCACGATCATGAAATAGTAGAGGACGCTGTAGGTCCCTTGAATCATCGGGATCACGCTGAGAATCGGCCCGGCTATGAAGAAGACCGCCGCCACGACGGAAGCATTGCGGGTCCCGATGCGCATCGGCAACGTGCTGCGCCCCTCGTCTCCCTCCATGTCCTCGATGTCCTTGGAGATCTCCCTTCCGATGGACACGAGACAGGCCATGGCCGCCACGATGGCGTTGTCCATGATGTCGGACATGGCGGCGCTGCCCAGGAGGAACACCATCCCCGTAAGCACGGCGATGGTGACGTTGCCCACGAAACCCCTCTGTTTGAGGAACATTTCGTAGCTGAACATCAGGACGTCGGCGACCACGACCACCGCGATGCACCATACGTCGCGGGTGAGCAGGGATATCGCCACCGACAGGACGAGGAATCCCACACCGAGGTTTCTGGCCGTGCGCACTGTCATCTTGCCGGAGGGGATGGGGCGTTCCGGATGGGCGACCTTGTCGATCTCGGCGTCGATGCTGTCGTTGAGGGCGTTGCCGCCTGCGATGAAGAGGAAAACGACAACCGCTATGATGGCCAACTCGACCAGATGGTCGACGACTCCGGTACCGGCGGCCATGAAACAGGCCACGAGCACCCCGATGACGCCCATCACGCAGTTGACCGGACGGAACAGGCCGAGATATTTGTTCATCGGCCGGTGAACCACTATCATGTTAATAAGGTACATCGTCGGAAGGGGTTTGGGAAATGGTTTGTAGGTACGGACCGTCGCTCAGCTCCAATAGACGCCGTTGGCGTCGAAGGAAACGGACGAGGAGGACGAGGTGCCGAACGTGGGAGAGTTGGAACCCAGGTAGATCACTACGGACGAGAGGGAGACGGGCATCTTCAGTGCCACGGACAGGGAACCTCCGACGCTGACGGTGAGGACCTGGTCCTTGGAAAGGCTACCCGAAGCGTATTTGCCCACGTTGCTGAACCCGCTGCATTTGATCGATTCGTTCCACATGCCGCCGGAGGGGCATATCGCGAGCACACGTCCTCCGTTGTAGGAGTATCCGGCATCGGTGTCGAGGACGCTGTTGCCGCTGGACGTCGATATCACCACGACCTCGCCCCCGCTGAAGACGATGCCCGCGTAGGACGTCCTGCTGTTGGAATCCAGGCCGTCTCCTCCGGCGAGGACGTAGACGTATCCGTCGGAGAACTCGATGCCTACGCCGGTAGTGGCGGTGGCGTTGAACCCGTCGTCCGTGGAGACAACGGAGACGGATCCTCCGCTGACCACGATGCGCTCGCCTTCGAGGCCCTCGTATCCGTTGGTCACGTCTACGGTGCCGCCTGATACGACCACCGTCCCGTCGGCGTGGATCGCGTCGTCCATGCTGTACAGCGTGAGCACCCCTCCGGTGACAGTCACGTCCCCGGTGCCGGTGGAACCGTTCTCGAGGGTGTCGGCGTTGGCGTGGATCGCGTCGTCGTAAGCCTTGATGTAGACATCTCCGCCGGATACGGTGATGGTGTCGGCCGCCTTGATCCCCTTGGCCGAGTAGTCGATGGAGTTGGGGTTCCCTTCGCTGTCGATGCCGCCGCCCTGCTGGCCGGGTCTCACTCCCCATCCGATGGCCGTGACGTTGCTAGCGTAGGTGTACGTCAGGATCTTGAGGGTCACGGTGTTGCCCTCGGTCTCCTGGACGACCACGTCGTAGGCCGCGTCGATACCGTCGTAGTAGGCGTAGATGAGGACGGAGGTGTCACCCTTGTCGGAATTGATGGTCACGGTACCCCTCTGGTTGCCTTTGCTGCTGACGTCGCTGTTGGTGGTCTTGATGCCGTCACCGGAGGATGCCGTGAGCTTGACGGTTCCCGATTTTATCGTAACGCTGTCGTTGCCCTTGAGGGCGTTGTCCACACAGGTGACCGTCAATGTGAGGTTCTGGACCTCGAGGTCGTCCTTGGAGTGTATGCCGTTGTTGTTGGCGGAGGTCACTTCCAGTGTCCCCTTGCCCTTTATCTCCAGGTCGCACATCGAGTAGACGGCGGCGGATATGTCCTCGTCCGAAGTCTGTTCCGCACGCGAATCGGTGACGGAGTTAGTGGTCCCGCTCTTGGCGGATATGGAGACGGAGTCCCCCGAGGCGATGTATATCGGCACCTGGTTGGAGCTGGTTATGGTGACCCCCGCCAGGTTGAGGGTGAACGCGTAATCCCCCGCATCGACGACGATGCCGCCGTTGAGCGTTCCGGAGACCGTGTACTCGGTGTCGGCGGCGACGTTGCCGAAAGTCACGGTGTACTCGCCTGTGGACGATGATTTCGCATACTTGACTATCCCATCGGTTCCGGACTCGTACGTGACGGTCAAACCGTCGACGGTTGTGACCTCGGTTGTTCCGGTGTCGTCTCCGGATCCGCTGCCTGAATCGTCGGTCGAACCACTGTCGCTACCGCTCTTGTCGTTACCGCCCATCACGAATACGGCGGCTCCGAGAGCGATGACTATGATGGCCGCCACTGCGACGGCTATCAACGTTTTTGATTCCATTTAATCACTTCCGTTTTCATCTGTACCAGGTTATGCCTGTATCGTATTGTTGGATCTGTCCGCCTTCGCCTATCGATATCGAGGCTTCCGCGGACCCGTAATAGGTTACGTTGGTCGACCTCTGGGGACCCGGGTCTATGTCCTTGGGTGCCATGGGGCCTTCATCTCTATGGAACGGATCGTCCTTCTGGCCGATCGGAGGTCTTCCGTCGTCGGACGGCATCACCACCGATACCACGTCAGTGCCGCCGACCTTCACGCTGACGGTGCTGCCCGGACCCGCTTCGGCCGTCAACGTCGTGACGGGTTCGACGGGGAACGTTCCCTCGTCGACCGTGACCGTCACGCCGTCACCGACGGTGACCATGCGGCCGCCGGACCAAGTGCATCCCGAAGACCCCCCAATCGGTCCCGGGCCCTGGCCCGCCGACACTATGGCGACGTCCCCGCCAGAGACGTCCACGTCACCCGATGCGAAAGGCGACCGCTGGGTGACCACCGAGGTGCTGCCGCCGGAGATGAGGACCTTCCCGTCAGAGGAGATTCCGACGTCGGACGAGCGGACCAGGAGCGAGCCGCCTTCCACGGTCACCCCCGTTGCACCGTCGATCCCGGACACCGATTCGTACAGTCCCGTCCCGGGACCTCCGTACTCGGCGTTGCGGCATTTGATGGGGATACCCTTGATGCATTGGGTGACGAGGAATGAGTTGTGCCTCCCCTCGGTCTTGATCGTCCCCGATTTGGCGTAGTAGTCGGAATCGTCGGCTATGGTCTGTCCCGCCTTGTACGCGTATATCGTGAACGATTCCGTCGTATCCGGTGCGCTGTAGGTGTACACGTAGCTCTTCGAAAGCGCCTCGCGCACCAGGGTTGGTTCACCCACGGGGTTGAGCCAGACCGTCGTGCCGTCGGAGAGGACGGCCTTGAGCGAGAACAGGAACGTGTCGTCGCTGTATCCGATGAACACCTCGGTCATCCTGTCGGCTATGGCGAAACGGGACGTGTTCACTGAAACGTCCAGCGAACCGACGTCTTCGGAGAACGTCACTTTGCCGGAAGCGCTTATCCCGGTATCCGCGGAGACCACGGTGAGTTCCGTATCCCCGGACGAAGACGAGATCGAGATGTCCGAGGAACCACCGGTG
>JAFVET010000213.1 GCA_017475875.1 Candidatus Methanomethylophilaceae archaeon | reverse complement strand
TCGCCACCGATGAGCTTCGTCATAGGCAACACGGGGATCAGGGCACCTACGGGACCGCAGGTCGATAAGGTCCGCAGGTACACCAACAGGTCGAAGTTCGCCCGCGGGATAGTCGAGGAGATCGGGTCCGTTACCCGCGACGGATACCTGGCGCTTGCGCGCAACGACGCGGAGGCGCTCGGGAGACTCATGACCAGGGACCACAAGCTCCTGTCTATCCTCGGAGTGTCCTGCAAGGAACTGAACAAACTCGTCAGCGCCACACTGCCGTATTCCTATGGTGCCAAGCTCACCGGTTCGGGCGGGGGAGGCTGCATGGTCGCGCTCACCGACTACCCCGAGAAGGTCGCCGACATAATCAACGGACGCGGGGGTACGGCGTATATCGTCCATACAGGCGTCGAAGGCGCCCGCACGGAAGACGGACCCACCGATTATCCGCCTCTCTCGATTCCGAAGGACATGTATTATGGAAAAGACCGCGAAGCTCCGTGAGGCGTGCGTCGGATGCGGGGACTGCCGCGAGGTCTGCCCCTCATACGGATGCGGCGGCTGCGACCCCGTGTCGCTGATGGTCGGGGATTACTCGGGCATACACGCCTGCATCGGGTGTGGATTGTGCTCGCGTGCATGCAAGCACACCGACCCGCACTACGTCGTCATGGAGATGCTCCGCGAAGCCAAAGGGCTGCACGTCCCGGATTCTTATCGTTCGTGTGGCATGGTGATAGAACCGTCCGAAGAGTCGAAGACGGTACCTTCACCGAAATTCGATGGTTCGGACGTCAGGTTGATGCCGGGATGCGTGGTGAAGTGCCGCGTTCCCTTTCTGGAGAACGCCGCCGTCTCCGCGATCAAGACAATCGGCCTGGGCTGTGGAGAGCTCGAAGGGTGCTGCCTGTACCCCGCGGCATTCCGTGAGATGAACGATGAGGAACGCGATTCCCGCCGTAGGGAACTCGCCGGACCAGTCGACGGTACCCCGATCGTAACCCTGTGCACCGGTTGCACGATGGAGATGGTTTCCAGCGGCATCGATGCGTTGCACATCTCGGAATTCCTGTTGCAACATGTGGAATCCCTGAAATCGCTCCCGCGCCTCCATGCGAAGGTCGCGGTGCAACCTGGTTGCACCTCTGGGAAGATAGAATCCGCCATGTTCGGAGTGGTCCGTGCGCTCGGTTGCACCGTGGTCAACGAGGTCTTCGGGTGTTGCGGGAAATCCACAAAGGATGTATCCGAAAAACTGATGCTTCAACGCCAGAAGGAATGCGATGGGGCGGACGTGGTGGTCGTTGCCTGCCCCACGTGTTTCAGGAAATACGATTCATTCGACGGCGGAATCCCAGTAGTACATATCGGCGAACTCGTAGCCATCGCCGCAGGCGATGCCTCCTCCCTGTGCTATCACAAGATCTCCATTCCAAAACTCGAAAGGAAGATACCGTGAAATCATCAGTATCATGTGTGATACTGATTTGATACCAAACTGATACTGATGATACCAATCGACTCCGAACACATCGGTTGATCACCCATCTGCCCGAACGCCTGTTTCCCTCTCTGGAAATGATTCCCGCGCTCTGCATTTTCGATGTGATCCTTTTGACCGTGGCCGTGGAGAGATTCGTCATGTCTGATATCCCCTTCTGCGATATCGAGGGGTTTTCCGAGATGACGGCCAAGGTCTTCAGTTCGTTGTCGCTCAGGTCCGAACGAACATTTTTCCTACTGAATCTAACGACCAGGTAATCCTTGTCCTCGATGAACTCCGGAACGGGAACGTGGTTGGCCCGGCATTCCGCAATCATCCTCCGGACACCGGTCCCGTACTTCTCTATGAACCCTATTGCTTTGAAAACGGATGCGATGGCGGGATTGCGGATTTTGGAACGCCCTGCGTCGGGTCTGCTCACATCCAATCCCAACGGTAGTCCAGGTGATTCGATGTCTATGCGGTCATCATAGACCTTGACGAAGATCGAACTGTCGGACATGGCGTATTCACGGTGCACTACGGCGTTGACGATCGCTTCCCTGATTGCGTTCTCCGGAATCTCGTACGTGTCCTTCCGAACCAACCCGTTGATCTCGGAAGACAGGTTTATGTGTCTCAGAACGAAGGACAACGCATCCTGGACTTGGGTAATCAAATCCGTGTTCAACTCCTGGCTGTCCAAAAAGACCAGGTCGTCCGTTCCCCGGAAGCATGCACACTGGACTTCGGCATACGGGAACGGATTACTCGTCAGAAGAGCATATGCGTTTGTAGCCACATACATCCCCTCGTTACGCTTAATGACGCGCATGTTTTCCAGATTGACGGGTTCGATTCTCCTATTGAACGAAGACAACATGTCGCATAAAGCCGTCAGGGATTGCTCGTCTATCGCAACCGACGGACAATCCAGCATATCGAACGAATAACCTCTGCCGCGGAGAATGAGGGATTTGAGGATGTGGGGGCTGGCCGGCATGCTGGTGCTGCCGATTCTTACGTATGTCCCTTGGTTCACTCCCTCGGATTTGATGTAATACGGGCACTCGTCCCCGGGAGATACTTCTACAACCAGGACGTTGCGATCCTCCAAGGTCGTGATGTATGTATACGGAATGATCGGGGGTTCACAGGATTTGTAAATCGTATCGATTACGGAATCCTTGACCTGGTGTATGTTCTCATCAGGTATGCCGACGATTTTGCGACCATCGGTCACACCGAAAAGTATGCGCCCACCCGCCGTGTTACAGAATGCCACCACGGTCTTCAGGTACCTTTCATGGTCCCCGGGACCTTCTCCTTCGAACTCCAACCTGCTTGTCTCGCCATTGGATATATCGGCGATCATTTCCGATTCGATGTCGAAGCCATCCGCAACCATGCAGGTCTCACATATCGGTACGCTTTGATATCGATTGTCCACAATCGGGGCTTGGTAAATCAATTGACGACTCGCAATATGTACCCATTAACTCTATAGTCAGTACGTAACCGTGGTCTTAAAGTCAATTCGACACCTAGGTTTCAATGCATGTCCAATGAATCTGGTCTGTGGACTTCCACAAGAACAGCTGTCCATCGAAAAACCTGTATCCATACTCGTTCGCATAATGGCACCGTTGGTCGGTGCACGACTCAAAATGAAAGAGGGGGAAAACGGCGGTGCGACCGCACCGCCGGGTTTTAAGATCAAATCAGGTCCTCGAAGCCTTCTACCAGCTTCGGGAACTTCTCCTTGACCGCTTTGAGCAGGTTGTAGACGTTGACCTCGCCGATGTTCGCCTCTTTTATGAAGACGATCATCTGATCGATGGTCTCGTCGTCGAGGGAGGCGAGCTTCTCCTTGGCCATCCAGTTGCGGACGAGCTTGTCCTCCATCCTGCCCCTCCACATCTTCTCGTACGCCATCAGGGCCTTCTTCGAGAAGTCTCCGGTCTTGGCGCACTCGGTGAGAACCTTTCCGGCATACATGCCGGTGCGGCACGCGTGGCAGATTCCACCGCCGGTGATGGGGTCGATGATCCTCGCGGCGTCTCCGACGAGCACGAGGTTGTCGTCCACTGCGCAATCGAGACCGGGGCAGGTAGATACGAATCCGCCCATGATCTCCAGGATCTGTCCGTTCTTGAAACGGTGGTCCTCCGCGATGAACTTGTCGAGGTAGTACTTTGCATCGGCCTTGCCCTTGCAGAGCCTACCCATGACGCCGATACCGACGTTGGCGACGCCGTCTCCCTTGGGGAATATCCAGACGTATCCGCCGGGGGCGACGGATCCGATGACGAACTCGCAGTAATCGGGAGCGACGTCGATGTTGCACATGCGGTACTGGATGCAGGAGTCGATGTCGTTGAGGTCCAGGGTGGTGTCGATGCCTCCCCACCTTCCGACCTGGCTCTCGTAACCGTCTGCGGCGACCACGCACTTGGCGCGGATCTCGATCTCCTCTCCGAAGCAGATGGCCTTCACACCGGCGACCTTGCCCTCCGCGTTGCGGATGACGTCCGTCGCAGACGTGCGCATCATGATCTTCGCGCCCGCCTCGGCAGCATCCTTCGCGAGGGCCTTGTCGAACAGGTGCCTCTCCAGGACGTAACCGACTTCCGAACCCGCCTTGGACTCGTCGAGCTGGAAGGTGGTGCCTTTGGTGGATTTGATGATCGCACCCTTCATGTCACCGCGGATCCAGATAGGGTTGGGTTCGATCCCGACCTCCTCGAGCCATTTCTTGGAGACTCCCTCGGCGCATCTCAGGGGAGCGCCGATCTCGGCCTTCTTTTCAATCAATATGGTGTCGAGACCACCCTGGGCGCAGAACTTGGCGGCCATGCTACCGCCGGGTCCGGCTCCGACCACGACCACGTCACACTCGTATGTCTTCATGTCATCACTCCATGGCGAGGGCGTTCACGGGGCACAGCTTAACGCAGATCCCGCATTTGATGCATTTGTCACTGAATTCCAGAACGAAATCGTTCAAGAATATGGCGTTCTTGGGGCACGAGCCCACGCAACCGCCGCAATGGAGACATTTACAGACGTCAACCTTCATTCCGACTCCTCACTGAGGTACTATAAGCGCCTCTTCCAGCTGCTTGGCGGCCTCCTTGTTCTTCTCCTTCCACTCGGCGAGCGGCACGGAGAACTTGGCCTCGACTGCCCTGCGGAACTCCGGTCCGGCGTTGTACGCGCAGAACGGTACGACCTGCAGGTCGGGGGTCACGTAGTGGACGCCGCAGCGCCTGACCCTCTCGATGTCGTAGTTGAAGCTGTCCTGGAAGTGCATTCCCGCGATCAGCATCATCTTCCATGAGAACGATGCGAGCGCGTCCTTGGACTTGTTGCTCATGATCTTGACAATCATGCTGGTGAACTTCTTCTTGGTCATGCCCTCGGGCATCTTGGACTCGTCGATGCAGCCGTTGAGCAGCTTCATGACCTTGAGGGCGTACAGTTTCTTGAAGGACGCCTCGTCAGCCTTGTGGGCGAGCTCGTCGAGTCCCTTGGAGAACTTCTCGATGTCGACGAACCTGGGGAACGGCACGACGTTGCCCTTGTCGTCCTGCATAAGGTAGGTGGCGATCCCGCAGTGGGGGTGGGTGGTGAACGTGATCTTGTTCTCCCCGAGGATTGCGGAAGCGAAACTGGAGATGGGTGCCACGACAGGGACGGGGTACCAGTCGTCCTTGCCGGCGAATCCGCACTGCTTCTCGACCGCGTCGACCAGGTCTGGAAGGGTGAACCTTCCCTGGGAGACCTCCTCGTTGGTGATCCTTCCCGTGAACGAGACGGGCTGGAAGTTGACTCCCCTGACGACGTCCGCGTTGTCGAATGCGAACTTGATGATATCTCCGATCTTGTCATTGTTGAGTCCCATGACGATCACGGGAACCAGGACGATGGAGGGGCTTCCGATGCCCTCCTCCTTGAGCCTGCGGCAGTTCTGGATGACCTTGTTCTTGACGTCGACCATCTTCCTGCCCCTTGACCTCATGTAGATGTCGTCGTCGAGGCCGTCGAACTGGAGATAGATGGTGTTGAGTCCGGCCAGCTTGGATTCCTTGAGGAACTCGTAGCTCTTGGCGAACTCGATTCCGTTGGTGGCGACCTGCACCTGAGCGAACTTCATAGATTTGGCATCCCTTACGACGTCGACGAAGCGGGGGTAGATGGTCGGCTCTCCGCCTGCGAACTGCACCGCGGTGCACTTGATGGGCTCCTCGCTCCTGAGGACCTGCAGCATCTGGTGGACCTCCTCGAACGAGGGCTCGTATACGTATCCCTGGTGGTTGGCGTTCGCGAAGCAGATGGGGCAGTTCATGTTGCACCTGTTGGTCAGGTCGATGTTGGCGATGGCCGTGGCGGAGAGCATGTCGATCCTCTGTCCGTCGATCACGATGTGGACGGAGTCGTCGTCGCCCTCCATCGTCTTGTCCATCTTGTTGTGGAGACCTATGCCGTCGTGTGCGTAGCGCTCTGCTTTGAGGTACATGCCGACGTCGGCCCAGTACACGTCGCTGAACTTCCCGTGCTCCTTGCACTCCTTCTCGATCATGACCTTGCCGTCCTTCTCGAAGATGTCGGCGATCAGGATCTTTCCACACTCGGGGCACAGGGACCTGGTCTTCTTGGGAAGACCGGTCTCGTTCGCGTAATCTACCGCTGTAATAGTCATTGGTACCGGGTGCCCCATCTTAATTAATATATAAAACTACGCGCACCGAATGCCCCGGTCCGCCCGAAGCATCCAGGGTAGACGTCTACTCCACACCCACCTGCGTTATATACGGGACGCCGACGGGCCGGCCATGAACGACAATAAAGGTTCCGTGCCGTTCGCGCTGCTGGCGGTGGCGATACTGCTGCTGTCGTCGGCGTGCGTCGCGGTCGGGTTCGCTTACGAGGATTCCAAAGACTCCGTAAAAGATACCGGGAGGCAGACCGAGGCCATCGAACGCGCGTTGGGCGACGCGAGGGACATGGTCGCGCGCGGCCTCGGAGACATAATACTGGAAATCTCCACGGACGGGAGGCTCGGCGGGCTGGGGGAGCGCAAGACTGCTTTCGACGAATGGAGCAGGGAATGGATCGACGGACGCTTCCCTATCGATACTGGAGGCGCCACGGTCTCCCTGGCAGGATACGACATCTCCCTCGGGGTGGAATCGCTGCGCACGGCGGGGTCCCCCGACCTGTCGGACGGATACACGCCGACGTATCTGAAGGCCAAGGGCACGATGGATCTGAAGGCGGAGACCCGCTCCGGGAGTTCTACGGAGACGGTGACGATAACGTCAGACGGAAGCTACGGTCTACCGTTGGCCTCCGGACAGGGTTCGATCTTCGAGAACATGGCCGGTGGGAAAGGCGCGTACCTTTCGGAGATCATGTCCGCGCAGCTGACCTCGCTGGCACAGCTGAGGGTGCTGAACGGTGCCGGTTCCGAACCGGGCCCGAACGGTCTGCAGTCGGTGGTCACGAGGGAGGACGTGTCCTCCGCTTATAGAAACGCGATAGCCGCCATGAAGATGCTGTGCTTCCGCGACGGCATCCCCGACGGCTTCCCAGATATGGATCTGGCACAGCTGATCCTCGAGGACAGCGGAACCGTTTCCGTGGACCTCGGCGCGGTGTACGCGCAGGCGATGCTGTCTGTGATCGACGACCTGGTCGTCAGATGGTACGACTACCTCGGAGGGGACTTCTTCCTGTCCCCGATGGAGGCGAGGACCGACGCCTCCCGCTTCATAATACACGCGCTGACGTCATTCCTGAGAGGGGAGGACCCGCTGAGCGCCGAACCGTTCATCAGGA